>NZ_JMLO01000004.1:0-287101 GCF_000686785.1 Rhodococcus sp. UNC363MFTsu5.1 | reverse complement strand
ACCGAGAAACACGTTCTCGGCCGCTCCGGGGCAACTGTTCCAGCCTATCTCATCGAGCAGACCCGGTCAAAACCGGCCCCACCAGACTCAGAAGGCAGTCGAAGACTGAACCGATCGAAACCGGCTACAACTTCTAGGATTACCAGGCGCCTACGTCCAACCTCGTGTCCCGCGCCTCTCGGCCGGGTCGGTGTCCGTGTCGCTCTGACTCGACAAAAGTTACGCGAACAAGAACACAGCGTCAAATCGCCTGGTCAACGCCATTCGAGAGAATTCGCATCGCTTGCAACCCTGCTTTCAGACGGCGCGGATAGCCTGGCGTCATGCTCCTCGCACCCCGCTATGGCCAGGCGACGCTGTCCGACCTCGTTCCGTCCGTGCTCGCACATCTCGGCGTCGCCGGCGAGACCGATCGGATCGGCCTCGATCTCTCAGGTGTCTCACGAGTCTGTGTACTGCTGATCGATGGACTCGGCGCCGAGCTGTTGGCGTCGCACCCCGAGGCGGCACCCTTTCTCTCCGCCAGACTCGGCCCGATCCTGACCGCGGGCTTCCCCACCACCACCGCGACCAGCCTCGCCTCGCTGGGCACGGGACTGCCCTCCGGACAGCACGGTGTTGTCGGCTACCTCATCCCCGCGACCGGGCAGGACCGGTTGATGAACCCGCTGAAATGGCGCCTGCACGGTGAGGGACCCCGCGTGGACCTCCTCAAGGAATTGGTGCCCGAGGAGTTTCAGCCGACTCCCACCGCTTTCGAGCGCGCCGCCGCGGACGGCATCTCCGTGTCCAGGGTTGCCCCGCCCTACCAGGGCGGTTCCGGTCTGACCCGGGCCGCGCTGCGCGGCGGGGAGTTCCGCCCCAGCTTCTCGCTCGGCGACCTGGTCGACGCGTCGGCGGGCGCGCTCCGGCTGGGTTCTCGTTCCCTGGTCTACGCCTATCACGGCGAATTGGACCTGACCGGCCATGCCAGGGGCCCTGCCTCGGCTGCCTGGGCCCTCGAGTTGGCACAGGTCGACCTGATGGCGCGCCAGCTCGCGGAGCGGCTGCCGCGCGACGGCGCGCTGATCGTCACCGCCGACCACGGCATGGTCGAGGTGCGCTCCCCTGTTGACATCGACGCGTCCCCGGAACTGACCGACGGCGTCCGGCTGATCGGCGGCGAGCCCCGGGCCCGCCACGTCTACACGGACGACGGCGCAGCCGACCGGGTGGCCGCGGCCTGGCGGGACCGCCTCGATGACGGGTTCGCGGTGCTGACCCGCGCCGAGGCGATCGACAACGGCTGGTTCGGGCCGACCGTCTCCCCCGCCGCCACCGAACGGATCGGTGACGTGATCGCGATAGCCCGCGGATCGAGCGCACTGATCCGGACCGGAGCCGAGCCGCTGCAGTCCATGCTCATCGGTCACCACGGATCGCTCACCTCCGCCGAGCTGCACGTGCCACTGCTGGTGTTCCGGGGGTAGGCACCGACAGCGCGATGTCGTGAAGGTCAGGTGGGCGGCGGCGCCGCGGTGTGCCCCCGCACCAGTTCGGTCTCGAGCATCTCGACGGTGGCCACCCCGGAGTGCGAGGGCGTCAGCAGCAGCGCCCCCGCCCGCCTGCCCTTTTCCTCCGCGGGCTGACGGACGGTGGTCAGGCCCTCGCGCAGCGCCTCGTCGACGCCGTCGAACCCGGTGATGGACAGCTGGCCGGGCACGTCGATGCCGCGCCAACGGGCAAAGTCAAGGGCACCGAGCGCCAACACGTCGGTGGTGCACAGCAGCGCGGTGATCCGGGGATTGGTCGCGAGCGCCTGCTCTGCCGCCGAGTGGCCTGACCGGGAGCTGTGCTCCGCGCGCTCGATCACGGTCAACGATCGCGGGTCCAGCCCGCTGGCGGCGAGGGCGTCACGCACCCCGGCGATCCGTTCGCGCTGGACGTGGAAGTTCGGCGAATCGAGCCGTGCGGAGTCCGCCACACCGTTCCGCTGGTCCCGGCCGAGCCTCATGCAGATCACGCCGATGTCCTTGTGTCCCAGCGACACCAGGTAGTCGGCGATCTTGCGCATCGCGCCGCGATCGTCGATCCCGACCAGCGACGCGCCCTCGATCTCGCGCGGCTGGTCGCAGATCACCATCGGCAGGCGGCGCTCGAGAACGGCGGCCAGGTACGGGTCGTCGTCGGCCACGGAGTAGACGACGAACCCGTCCACCCCTGCCTGCTGCACCGCGGCTGCGGCCTGGACGTCGTCGCGCCCCGGCCCGGCCGGGATCAACAACAGGCCCTCCCCGGCCGCCTCGCACGACTCCGCGAGTCCGGCAAGGAAGCTCATCGCCGCCGGGTCGCGGAAGGAGTAGCTCAGCGCCTCGGTGAGCAGCAGGCCGACCGCACCCGCCTTGCGAGTGCGCAGCGAGCGGGCAACCGGGTCCGGCCCGGGGTAGCCGCGCCGCTTGGCCGCCTCCAGCACCCGTTCGCGAAGCTCGGTCGAGAGCTGATCGGGGCGGTTGTAGGCGTTCGAGACCGTCGTCCGGGAGACCTTGAGCTCCGCCGCGAGGGACGCCAGCGTCGCCTGACGGCGCGGATGACGGGACCTGGGCATAACGGGACGGTACGCAATGCCGCGAGTGACCGTCAGCACGCCCCCTCCAATGTACAACGGAAACGATTTCCATTAGTATCTAGGCCATGCCCCTGGGAGATCTGACGCCGCTCACCGCCCCGACCCGGCCCCGGCGCCGCACGGCGATCGTCACCGCCGGCCTGGCGCTCGTGGGGGCGTTGACCCTTGCCGCCTGCTCGTCCGACCCGAACGCAGGCGCAGGCACCGCCCCGCTCGCCGATGGGCAGCGCGCCAACATCGTGGCCTCCACCGACGTCTGGGGCTCGGTGGCCGCGGCCGTCGCGGGCGATCGGGCCGACGTCACGTCGATCATCAACGACGCGTTCGCCGATCCGCACTCGTTCGAGGCCAGCCCAAGGGACGCCGCCGCCATCACCGACGCCGACCTGGTCGTCTACAACGGCGGCGGCTACGACGAGTTCATCGACGACGTGCTCGCCGGCACGCCCGGCAAGCGGACGGTCGACGCTTTCGCCCTGTTCGGCACCGAGACCGACCTGCACGGCGACCACGATCACGCCGCCGAGGCCGCTGCCGCCCCCGTCGAACCCGCCGCGGCCGAGCACGACTCGCACGACGGCCACGACCACGACCACGGCGGCGTGAACGAGCACGTCTGGTACGACACCCCGACCGTGGACGCCGTCGCCAAGCAGATCGCCGCCGAGCTCGGCACGATCGACCCCGCCAACGCCGCGGCCTACACCGCCAACGCCGCCTCCTTCCACGAACAGCTGCACGCCGTCACGGCCATCACCGACTCGATCGCCGCCGCGCATGCGCAGGCACCGGTCGCGCAGACCGAGCCGATCGCCCACTACCTGCTGGCGGCGGCCGACCTGAAGGACGAGACCCCGGAGGACTTCACGAAGGCCATCGAGGACGGCAACGACCCGCCGCCCGCGGCCGTCGCCGCGACGCGGGATCTGCTCGCCGACAAGAAGGTGAAGGTCCTGATCTACAACAGCCAGACCCAGGACAAGGCGACCCAGAACATCCGGGAGGCCGCCGAATCTGCCGGCATCCCGGTCGTCGAAGTCACCGAGACCCTGCCCGACGGGTTCGACTACATTCAGTGGCAGACCCGCACCGCCGAATCGCTCGCCGCTGCCATGAACGCCGTGCACTGAGAACCGCCGCGCGCCGAAGAACGAATCCACCGGTCACGCTCGCCGATGAGCCTCGTGACACCCAGACCCGGAATGGCCCCGTGACCCACCCTGCCCCCGACGCACCGAGCGTCGATCGAACACCCGCCGTCGAGCTGAGAGGCGCCCGGCTGGCCTACGGCGACCGCACGCTGTGGTCCGGGCTGGACCTGAGCGTCGAGCAGGGCGAGTTCATCGCGGTCCTCGGCCCCAACGGGTCCGGCAAGACCTCGCTGCTGAAGGTCCTGCTCGGTCAGCTCCCGCTGTCCGAGGGCACCGCCACGATCGCGGGAACGCCGGCGAGGACTGGGAACTCCCACGTCGGATACGTGCCGCAGCAGAAGACGATGGACGAGGGCCTGCCGCTGCGCGGGCGCGACCTGGTCGGGCTCGGCGTGGACGGCCACCGCTGGGGCACCGGGTTCCGCTCCCGCCGCTCGCGCCGGATCGTCGTCGACGACGCCATCGACCAGGTGGGCGCCCGCGCCTTCGCCGACGCCCCGGTCGGCTCGCTGTCGGGCGGCGAGCAGCAGCGGCTGCGGGTCGCGCAGGCACTGGTCGGCGATCCGAAGGTGCTGCTCTGCGACGAGCCGCTGCTCAGCCTCGACCTGGCCAACCAGCACCGGGTCTCCGACCTGATCAACCAGCGCCGGCTCGGTCACGACACCGCCGTGCTGTTCGTCACCCACGAGATCAATCCGATCCTGCCCCTGGTCGACCGGGTGCTGTACCTGGTCGACGGGCGGTTCCGGATCGGGACGGCCGCCGAGGTGATGACCTCGGAGGTGCTCTCCGAGCTGTACCAGACCGATGTCGAGGTGCTGCACGTGCGCGGACGGCTCGTCGTCGTCGGCACCGGCGACGCCATCGACGCGCTCGGTTCCACGGGCGCCGACGGAATCCACCACGAGGCGCACGAATGAACGAGAAGCTCGCCGACACGTTGTCGCAGATGTTCGACTGGCAGGCCACCATCGACCTGCTGCAGTACGGCTTCGTGCAGCAGGCCCTGCTCGCCGCCGCCATCCTCGGGCTGCTCGCGGGGGCGATCGGGCCGCTGATCATCAGCAGGCAGATGTCGTTCGCCGTGCACGGCACCAGCGAGCTGTCGCTGACCGGCGCCTCCGCCGCGCTGCTCGCCGGGATCAGCGTCGGACTCGGCGCCATCGTCGGCTCGGTGTTCGCCGCCGTGCTGTTCGCACTGCTCGGATCCAAAGTGCGCGAACGGGATTCGGTGATCGGCGTCGTCCTCTCGTTCGGCCTCGGCCTGTCCGTGCTGTTCATGTGGCTCTATCCGGGGCGCACCGGCACCAGCTTCTCACTGCTGGTCGGCCAGATCGTCGGGGTGGGTAACAGCGGCCTCCAGCTGCTGCTGGTCTGCGCGGTCGCGGTGCTGGCGGTCCTGGTCGTGGTGTACCGACCGCTGCTCTTCGCGAGCGCCGACCCGGACGTCGCGGTGGCCCGCGGCGTGCCGGTTCGCGGGCTGGCCATCGTGTTCGCGGTGCTGGTCGGCGTTGCCGCGGCGCTCGGCGTGCAGATCGTCGGCGCCCTGCTGGTGCTCTCGCTGTTGATCACCCCCGCGGCCGCCGCGGCCAGGATCACCTCGAGCCCGCTCCGGACGACGTTGCTGTCGATCCTGTTCGCCGAGATCGCCGCCGTGGGTGGCATCCTGCTGTCGCTGGCCCCCGGCGTGCCGGTGTCCAGCTTCGTCACCACCATCTCGTTCGTGATCTACCTGGTCTGCCGGTTCTTCGGACCGCGCCGGGCCCGCAACGCCGGACGGGTCGCGGTCACGGCCTGAGTTCGCTCCGTGCGGCCTAGGATTCGAGGCGTGGCATCCATCGATCTCAACAGCGACCTCGGCGAGAGCTTCGGCGCCTGGCAGCTCGGCGATGACGAGGCCATGCTCGCGCTGGTGACCAGCGCCAACGTCGCGTGCGGGTTCCATGCGGGCGATCCGACCACATTGCTGGGCACCTGCCGGTCCGCGGCGCAGCGGGCGGTGCGGATCGGCGCCCAGGTCGGCTATCGGGACCTGGCCGGTTTCGGGCGCCGCTTCATCGACATCGCCCCCGCGGACCTGACCGCGGACGTGATCTATCAGATCGGCGGCCTCGACGCCCTCGCGCAGACCGTCGGCTCCGCCGTCGGCTACCTCAAACCCCATGGCGCCCTGTACAACGCGATAGTGCACCACCGCGAGCAGGCCCGCGCCGTCGTCGCGGCCGTGGTCGCGTACGACCCCACCCTCCCGGTCCTCGGGCTACCCGGCTCGGTCTTCCTGGCGGAGGCGGAGGCCGCGGGCCTGCGCACGGTGGCCGAGGCGTTCGCCGACCGCGGCTACACCCCGACCGGCGAGCTGGTGCCCCGTGGACTGCCCGGGGCGGTGCTCTCGGACCCGGAGTCCGTCGCCGCGCGGGTGTTACGGATGGTCGAGCACGCGGAGATCGAGGCGGTCGACGGCACCGTCCTGACCGCGCCTGCCGAATCCGTCTGCGTGCACGGGGATTCGCCGTCCGCGGTCGCGATGGCCGCCGCCATCCGCGCGCGACTCGACGACGCGGGCGTGCGCGTGGAACCGTTCGTCTGATGCGCCTGCTCGACGCGGGCGACGGCGGGGTGCTCGCCGAGTTCGACGACCTGGACACCGTGCTCGCGCACTACCGGGCGCTGGACGCGAACCGCCCGGCGGGCGTCGTCGACCTGGTGCCGGCCGCCAGGACCATCCTGGTGCGATTCGACCCCGGGCACACCGATCGCGCCCGCATCGCACGCTGGCTGCGCGAGACCGGCCCCGAGTCGGGGCCCGCCGCGGAAACCGGTTCGCTGGTACGGATTCCCGTCCACTACGACGGTCCGGACCTGGCCACGGTCGGTGAACTGACGGGCCTCGGGCCGGACGGTGTCGTCGCGGCACACACGGGCAGCGACTGGACGGTCGCCTTCGCCGGGTTCGCCCCCGGGTTCGGGTACCTCATCGGTGGGGATCCCCGGCTCCGGGTGCCCCGCCGAGACGACCCGCGCACCGAGGTGCCCGCCGGTGCGGTCGGGCTGGCGGGCGAGTTCTCCGGCGTCTACCCGCGGAAGTCGCCAGGCGGCTGGCAGCTGATCGGCCACACCAACGAGCTGATGTGGGACGCCGATCGCGAGCCACCCGCGCTGCTCCGGCCGGGAGACACGGTCCGGTTCGTCGCGGTCTGAACGGTTCGCCGAGTGTGCACCTGCCGACGCACCCACTCGGACGATGCCCCGGCAGGTGCACACTCGGCGGGGGTCAGGGGCGCGGCCGGGTGCTGCGCCAGGCGGTCAGCACACCGACGGCGGCGAACACGGCGAAGAATCCGAACAGGAGCCTCGCCGAATCCGCCATCGACCCGCCGAGATTGACCAGGACGCCCGCCGATGCCGACCCCACCGCGTTGGCGACCAGCTGCACGGTGTTGATCGCGGCGGCCGCCTTCCCACCCTCGACCTCGTCGTCCTCGGCACCCATCGCGAAGGTCGACAGATGCGGCCAGGCCATGCCGATGCCCGCTCCGCCCAGCACCAACGCGGCGACCCAGATCCCGATCACCCACGCCGTCGCGCCGTCCTGCTGCGTCGCCGCCGCGACAAGGAACCCGATCGTCACCAGGGCCGGGCCGGCCACGACCAGGGCGCGCACCGTCGACCTGCGCGAGGCACCGGCGCTGGAGATCTCACCCAGCGTCCAGCCGACCGCGAGCGCGGCCCCGAGAAAGCCGGCAGCGAGCGGCTCCAGGCCACCGAGTCGCTGACCGAACAGCGGCACGAAGGTCTCGGCGGTCGAGGCGACCGCCAACAGCGCGAACGTCGCGTAGGTCCACTTCAGGGTGTTGCCGGGGGTGAACGTCACGGCGGGCAGCACCCTGGTGCCCGCGCGTCGCTCGTGCGCGACGAAAACGACCAGCAGCACGACCCCCGCGACGACCCCGAGCGCGGTGAGCGCCACGCTGGTCGCGATGCCCGCCACGCTCACCAACAGCGCCGCCGCGGACAGCAGCAGCATCGACACGGCCGGGACCCCGACCCGGGGCCCCTCGATCCGATCGGCCGCGATGTACCGGGGCACGATCGCCGCGATACCGGCCGCCAGCACCGCGAGCACGACGAACGCGAGCCGCCAGGCGCCGAATTGGGCGAACACCCCGCCCAGCGCGGGACCCACGAACGTCCCGACGCCCCACATCCCGGAGACCAACGCCGAGGCGCGGGCCCACAGATGCTGCGGCAGCGTGGACCGGATCAGCGCGTAGCTGAGTCCGCTGAGCAGCCCGCCGCCGAAGCCCTGCAGGCCACGGCCCGCCAGCAACACGAACATGTCCGGCGCGGCGGCACACACCACCGTGCCTGCCGCGAACAACCCGATCGCGGCGAGGTAGGCGCCCCGCGGCCCCGCGACCGCGAGCAGCCGGCTCACCAGGACCGCCGAGATCACCGAGGCGACAAGGAAGATCGTGGTCGCCCACGCGTAGAACCGCGCTCCCCCGATCTCGTCGACGGCGGACGGGAGCAGGCTGGTGGTCAGGTAGATGTTGATCGCGTACAGCGCGACGCCGCCGGCCAGCACCACCATCGGCCCGAGGTAGTCGGGGCCGAGCAACTGCCGCCAGCCGCGGTCCAGCCGAGAGGTCGTGGTGTCGGTCGGCGCCATGACAACCAGGCTAAAACCTCAAGCGCAGTCGAGGTCAATGGCGGCGGGGTGGCCCCGTCGAGTGTGCAGATGTTTGAGCGTCGCCCGGGTAGCGGCGACGGCAGATGCACAGTCGGCGGACGGGGAGTGCGGGCCGCCGGGCGCTAGCCGCCGAGCGCGAACGCGACGAGGAAGCCGAGCGCCGTGGACAGCCCGACCCACCAACCGCCCTCCCGGTACGCCTCCGGCATCAGCGAATCCGCGAGCACCGCGATCGTCGCGCCGCCCGCGAACGCCTGGATCACCGCGATCTGCCGGTCCGGGATGGCGTCGGCGGCCGCATTCGCGGCGATCACCACCAGCACCAGCACGACGGCGGTCACCGTCCACAGCAGAATCGCCCTGCGGCGGTTGAAGTTCGGCTGCTTGCGCATCGACGCCGCGCCCGCAACCGCCTCGGGCACATTGCCGACCGCGACCGCCACGAGCAGCACGAGGCCACCGCCCGCGCTCAGCGAGACACCGAGCGCGGTGTTCTCCGGGATGCCGTCGAGCAGCGTGCCGAGCATCAACGCCCAGCCGAGGGCCGCGGCACCGAGCTTGTTCTCGATGAGGTGATCGGACACCACGTAGACGAGCGCGCCAGCCATCAAGGCCGTTCCGGCGATCAGCACGCCCTCGGCCTCGAACGCGGGCTGGAACAGCTCCGTCGACACCGCCGCGACCATGGTGCCCGCGCCGAACGCCATCAGCGCTGCCAACAGGGGGCGGGGCAGGTCGTAGCGAAGCCCGACAATTGCCCCGATCAGCAGGGGCACGGCGGTTCCCAGCCCGTACAGCGCGGCAGTGACCATCGGGCGATCGTACTGTCGCGGCCCGCGGATGCGCGACAATCGTCGGGTGGCTTGGCTCGAGGTGTTGCGCACCGGGGCGCTGACCACGGTCCAGGACCGTGGCAGGCCCGGATTCGGCGCGCTCGGCGTCGGCGCGTCGGGGGCGGCCGATCGCGGATCCCACGACAGCGCAAACCGGTTGGTGGGCAACGACCCCCGGGCCGCGACGCTGGAGGTCACGCTCGGCGGGCTCGCGGTCCGGGCGCACGGCGGCCTGACCGTCGCGGTTACGGGTGCCCGGGTCCCGCTGTCGGTCAACCACACCCCGACCGCGGACTACAGCACCGTGCACCTGGCCGACGGCGACGTGCTGGCCCTCGGCAACGCCACCGGCGGCCTGCGCTGCTACCTCGCCGTGCGCGGCGGAGTGGATTCCCCGCCGACGCTCGGCAGCCGCGCGACCGACATCCTCGCCAGGCTCGGCCCGGAGCCGGTGCGGGCGGGCGACCGGCTGGCCGTCGGCGAACTGAGTTCGGACTGGCCGGCCGACGAGATCATCCCGCCGCCCCCGGAGCCCCCCTCCCCCGCCCGGCTGCGGGTTCGGCTCGGGCCGCGCTCGGAGCTGTTCCAGGCGGCCGCCGTCGACACGCTGTTCGGCCAGCTTTGGACGGTGACGCCGGACAGCAACCGGGTGGGCGCGCGACTGCGGGGCGCCGAGCCGCTGCGGCGCCGGGACACCGCCGAGTTGGCGAGCGAGGGGATGGTGCCGGGTTCGTTGCAGGTGCCGAGCGGCGGGCAGCCGGTGCTGTTCCTGGCCGACCATCCGGTAACCGGCGGCTATCCGGTGATCGCGGTGGTCGTCGACGCCGACCTCGGCGCCGCCGCGCAGCTGAGGCCCGGCGCACAGGTGCGCTTCGTGCGCGCGAGCAGCTCGCCTCAGCCGGGCTGAAGGGCGCGCACCAGGGCGCGGGCCAGCCGCAGCAGATCCAGATCCCGCCCGCGCGGCCCGATGACGGACAACCCGACCGGGATCCCGTCGTCGGTGGGCAGCGGCACGCTCACCGCACACCGTCCGCTCAACCCGGCGATGCACGTCAGCTCGAATGTCGCGGCGCGGGCCGCCTCGATCACCGGCCCACCGATCGTCGCCTGCTCCCGGGTGGGCGGCGGCGAGGATGCCGACGGCAGCAACAACAGGTCGTCGCCCAGCAGATGGTCGATCGCGGCACCGATCCGCCGCACCTCGTCCGAGGCCCGGATCCACTGCGCCCGAGTGTGTTTCGAGGCCGCGTCGAACCGGGACCGCACGTCGGCGCCGAGACCGTCGCGGTGCCGGGCGATCCACGCGCCGTGCGCCCGCCAGGCCTCGGCGCCCTGCGCGATCCGGAACGCGTGCGCCCAGCCGCCGAGCCCACCGACGTCCAGTCGCAGTCGCTCGAGCGGGGGCAGACCCGGACCGGATTCCCACGCGGCCACGCCCGCGTCGACCGCCGCGCGCACGGGCGGCGACGCGATCGCGGTCAGGTCGTCGGACACGATCACCCGCCCGAACGGCCGCGCCTGCGCGGCGGGCAACAGCACCTGGCCCACTGCGAGCAGCGTGTCCGGGTCGCGGGCCAGCCATCCGACCGTGTCGAAGCTCGGGGCCAACGGGAGCACGCCGGCGGAATCGATCGCGCCGTGCGTCGGCCGGATCCCGTACAACCCGAGATAGGAGGCGGGGACCCGGATCGACCCGGCGGTGTCGGTGCCCAGCCCGACGGTGGCCGCACCGGTGGCGACGGCGCTGCCGGAACCGGAGCTGGAACCGCCCGGAATCCGATCGGGCGCAATCGGATTGGGCGGTGTCCCGTAATGCGGGTTGGTGCCGGCCAGACTGTAGGCGAACTCGTCGCAGCGGGCGATCCCAGCGATCGCCGCGCCCGCCTCGAGCAGGGCCGCTACGGCGGGCGCAGTCGCCGCCGCCGGTCGGGCTTCGGCGAGCCACTGCTCGTTGCCCGCGCCGACCGGATACCCGGCGACATCGAACAGGTCCTTGACCGCGACGGTCATCCCGTCCAGCGGTCCCCGCCCGGTCGGCTCGACCAGGGGCGTGCCGAATTCCCGCCAGAGCGTCGAGTCGACCACGGAAACCTCCTGGTCAGGCACTGTGAGTGAATTGCAACCCTATAGGGGTGCAACTCACTCACAGGCGCGTCAGCGCCTTCTCTGGCGGGCGATGTCGGAGAGCACGACGCCCGCGGCGACCGAGGCGTTGAGCGACTCGACCGGGCCCGCCATCGGGATGCTGAGGATGGTGTCGCAGGTCTCGCGGACCAGGCGGGACAGGCCCTTGCCCTCCGATCCGACGACCACGACCACCGGTCCGGTGCCGTCGTACTGGTCGAGGGTGGTGTCGCCCCCGGCGTCGAGACCGACGATCTGCACGCCCTTGGACGCCCAGTCCTTCAGCGTCCTGGTCAGGTTGGTGGCCTGCGCGATCGGCAGCCGGGCCGCCGCGCCCGCGCTGGTGCGCCACGCGACAGCGGTCACGCTGGCGCTGCGGCGCTGCGGGATCACGACGCCGTGACCGCCGAACGCCGCCACCGAACGCACCACCGCACCCAGGTTGCGCGGGTCGGTGATGTTGTCGAGCGCCACCAGCAGCGCAGGCTCCTGGTGCTTGCGGGCCTCGGCGATGAGGTCGTCGGGGTGCGCGTACCGGTACGGGGGAACCTGCAGGGCGACGCCCTGGTGCAGCCCGTTGGCGCTCATCCGGTCCAGGTCCGTGCGCGGCACCTCGAGGATCGAGATGCCCGCCTCGGCCGCCAGCTGCACGCTCTCGGTGAGCCGCTCGTCGCTCTCGGTGCCGACCGCGACGTACAGCGCGGTCGCGGGCACGCCCGCCCGCAGGCACTCCACGACCGGGTTGCGGCCCAACACGTTCTCGGGACCCTCGGCGCCCTTGCGCGGCGAACCGCCTCGACCGCGCGGGGCGCTGCCGCCGGGCCTGCCGCTGGTGCTCGCGGCCGCCTTGGCCGCCGCCCTTGCCCGCTTGGCGGCGGGGTGCTTGGTGCGCTCGACCGCCGGCGGGGTGGCCCCGCGGCCCTCGAGGCTGCGCCTTCCCTTGCCTCCGGAGCCCGCGACCTGGCCCTTCTTGGTGCCGCTCTTGCGGATCGCGCCGCGCCTGCTCGAATTGCCAGCCATCACAGTCCTGCTTCGTTGTGGTTCGTCTTGAGGGACCACTCGGGTCCGTTCGGGGTGTCGGTGACCTCGACGCCCGCCGCGGCGAGCCGGTCCCGGATCTCATCGGCGGCGGCCCAGTCCTTGTCCGTCTTCGCCTTCTGGCGCGCATCGAGATTCGCGCGGACCAGAACATCGAGCGCCGCGTGGGCAGCCGAGCCGTCCTCGGCATCGGCCGCCCAGTGCGGATCGAGCGGGTCGACCCCGAGGATGCCCATCATCGCCCGCACCTGGCCGGCGATCTCCAGCGCCGCGGTCAGGTCGCCTGCGTCGAGCGCCTTGTTCCCCTCGGTCTTGCTGCCGTGGATCTCGGCCAACGCCTTCGGCACCGCGAGGTCGTCGTCGAGCGCGGCCGCGAAGCCCTCGGTCCACTTGCCGACCGGGATCTCACCGGCCCGCTCGCGGGTCTTGAGGATGAAGGCCTCCAGGCCACGGTAGGACTCGGCCGCCACCTCGAGCGCGTGGTCGGAGTACTCGAGCATGGAGCGGTAGTGCGCCCCGCCCAGGTAGTACCGGAGCTCCTGCGGCCGAACCTTCTTCAGCACGTTCGGCACCGACAGCACGTTGCCGAGCGACTTCGACATCTTCTCGCCGCCCATGGTGACCCAGCCGTTGTGCAGCCAGTACCTGGCGAACCCGTCGCCAGCCGCCCGGCTCTGCGCCAGCTCGTTCTCGTGGTGCGGGAACACCAGGTCCAGCCCGCCGCAGTGGATGTCGAAATCCGGGCCCAGGTAGGCCTCCGCCATCGCCGAGCACTCCAGGTGCCAGCCAGGACGTCCGCGTCCCCACGGCGTCGGCCAGGAGGGCTCCCCCGGCTTCTCGGCCTTCCACAGCGTGAAGTCGCGCGGGTCGCGCTTGCCCTCGGCGGCGCTCTCGCCCTGGTGCACGTCGTCGAGCTTGTGCCCGGACAGCGCGCCGTACTGCTGGTAGCTGCGCACGTCGAAGTACACGTCGCCCGCGGCGGCATACGCGTGCCCGGCGTCGATCAGGCGCTGCATCATCTCGACCATCTGGGTGACGTGGCCGGTCGCGCGGGGCTCCGCGGAGGGCGGCAGCACGCCGAGCCGGTCGTAGGCCCAGTCGAAGGCGCGCTCGTAGGTCGCAGCCCACTCCCACCACGGCCGCCCGGCATCGGCGGCCTTGTTCAGGATCTTGTCATCGATGTCGGTGACGTTCCTGATGAACGCGACGTCGTAGTCGTGCGCGAGCAGCCAGCGCCGCAGCACGTCGAACGCGACGCCGCTGCGCACATGGCCGATGTGCGGCTCGCCCTGGACGGTCGCACCACACAGATAGATCGACGCGTGTCCGGGGGCCAGCGGAACGAAGTCACGCAGGGCCCGCGTCTCGGTGTCGAATAGGCGCAGGGTCACGACGTGCGATCTTACCGGCCCGAACCGGCGTCAAGTACCAGCGCGGTCGCGACGGCCGCGATGCCCTCGCCCCGGCCGGTGAGGCCGAGACCGTCGGTGGTCGTCGCGGAGACGGAGACGGGGGCCCCGAGCACCTCGGAGAGCACGTCCTGCGCCTCCACCCGTCGGGGACCGATCTTGGGACGATTCCCGATCACCTGGACCGCGGCGTTGCCGATCCGCAGGCCGTCGTTCTCGATCAGCCTGCGCACCTCGGTCAGCAGCACCGCGCCGCTCGCTCCGTCCCATTCCGGCCTGCCGGTGCCGAACACCGAGCCGAGGTCGCCGAGGCCCGCTGCGGACAGCAGCGCGTCGCACAGCGCGTGCGCGGCGACATCGCCGTCCGAGTGACCGGCACAGCCGTTCTCCTCCTCGAACAACAGCCCGGCGATCCAGCACGGCCTGCCGACCTCGATCGGATGTACGTCGGTGCCGATTCCCACTCGCACGGTTGCCCGGCTCCCTACTGCTCGATCGGTTCGTCGTTCGCCAGCGCCCTGGCCAGGGCCAGGTCCAGCGGTGTGGTGATCTTGAAGGCCAGCGGATCTCCCACGATGGTCCTGACCCGCCCGCCGATCCGTTCGACCAGGCCCGCGTCGTCGGTGGCCAGCGAGTCGGCGGCCGCATAGGCGCGCCGCAGCAGATCCGCGGTGAATCCCTGCGGCGTCTGCACGGCTCGCAGCTCCGAGCGCTCCGGGGTGCCGGTCACCGCGCCGAGCAGGTCAACCGTCTTGATGGTGTCGGCGACCGGCAGGGCGGGCACCACCGCGTCACGGCCGGCGCGCAGCTCCGCCACCACGCGGGCGATCAGGGGCGGCGGGGTCAGCGCCCTGGCCGCGTCGTGCACGAGCAGCAGGTCCGCGTCCTCGGCGGCCGCGAGCCCCGCGCGCACCGAGTCGGTCCGTTCGGCGCCGCCTGCGACGACGTCGACGCCATCGGGCAGCTCCGCGCGCACCGAGTCGATCCGGTCCGCGGGCACGATCACCACGACGCGGTCGACGACACCGGACTCGATCAGCCCGTCGACGGCGAGCCGGAGCATGGAGACACCGCGCAGCGTGACGAACGCCTTCGGGATGCCCTCGCCGAGACGCTCACCGCGCCCGGCCGCGGGCACCAAAGCAATGACCCGGCCTCCGCTGCGCACTTCGGCCGGGTCAGTCACGTTGCTCATGTGTCAGGACGCTGCTGCGAGAACCTCGTCGAGGATGATCTCGGCCTTGGCGTCGTCGGTGCCCTCGGCGAGCGCGAGCTCACCGACGAGGATCTGACGTGCCTTGGCGAGCATCCGCTTCTCGCCCGCGGAGAGCCCGCGGTCCTGCTCACGACGCCACAGGTCGCGGACGACCTCGGCAACCTTGTTCACGTCGCCGGAGGCGAGCTTCTCGAGGTTGGCCTTGTACCGGCGCGACCAGTTGGTCGGCTCCTCGGTGTGCGGCGCGCGCAGCACCTGGAAGACCTTGTCCAGGCCTTCCTGCCCAACAACATCACGGACGCCGACGTACTCGGCGTTATCCGCGGGGACCCGGACGGTCAGGTCGCCCTGAGCGACCTTGAGAACGAGATATTCCTTTTGTTCACCCTTGATGGTGCGAGTTTCGATTGCCTCGATCAGCGCCGCTCCGTGGTGGGGGTATACGACGGTGTCTCCGACCTTAAAAATCATCTGTCCCGTGCCCCTTTCGATCTTCACAGTTTAACACGGGGCCCGACGGCACAGTCTCCAACGGCCCTGGTCAGGGGCACAGTGGGGTGACCGGAGGGGTTGACAGCCAGACCCGAACGTGCATCCAACGGGGCCCAAACCGACCATCTGGCCTCAGGTTTCGGCACCGCGAACCCCGCCGCGAAGCCCCGAAGGGCGACCCCCGGACCCGGTCCGCAGACCTGACTACTACTCTGCCTAGTGGAGTACGACCCGACGCCGTGGAGGACAACCCGTGACAGCCCTGAATGCGCCGACTCGACGAGTCGCGACCGCCGTTGCCCTGGCCGCAGCCGCGGCGATCTCGCTGTCCGCCTGCAGCGCGGGCCAGATCACCCAGACCGCGACCCAGGTCGCGGCCGTGAACGGCAACTACGCCAACCAGGGTGATATCTCCCTGCGCAACGTGCACATCCTGTACCCCGACAGCGAGGAGTACAGCCTCGAGCCCGGCGGCAAGGCCGCACTCGCGTTCACCGCGGTGAACAACAGCGAGGAGAAGGCCGACCGCCTGACCAAGATCACCACCGATGCGGCCGACTCGGTCACCATCGCGGGCGAGGTCGGCGGCCGGATCATCGATCCGCAGACCTCCCTCGGAGCAGGCGTCCGCGCCGCGACCGTCCTCGACAACCCCGAGGAGCCCACCCAGCTGATCCTGGTGGTGCTCAACGACATCAACGACGGCGTCTACCCCGGACTCACGGTCCCGATCACCTTCAGCTTCGAGCGCGCGGGCGACATCGTCGTCTCGGTGCCGGTCGATGCAGGGCCGAAGACCGAGCGGCACGAGTCGGACAAGTCCGGCAATGCCGGTGCCGAGCCCCTCGGCAGCGGCGGACACTAGTCCCCACGGTTCACGAGAACGGCCCCGACGCTCAGCGTCGGGGCCGTTCTCGTCGTTGCGGCGCAGCACATTTCGGCCCGAACGACACACGCGGCCGCGTCGCTCGGGTTCGCTGTCGGACCCCACCCCTAGGCTGCGGTGGTGGCCAAACCCAAATCGAGCTTCCGCTGCTCGTCCTGTCAGCACTCGATGGCCAAATGGGTCGGCCGCTGCCCCGACTGCGGGTCATGGGGCTCGATCGAGGAGGTGGCGGTCCTCACCGCCGTCGCGAGCAGGCCGGGCGCCACCGCCGCCCGCGGCGCGTCCATGGTCCCGACGTCCCCCGCGACCCCCATCTCACAGATCAACGGCACCTCCACCAGGGCCAAGCCCACCGGCGTGCCCGAGCTCGACCGGGTACTCGGCGGCGGCCTGGTCCCCGGTTCGGTGGTGCTGCTCGCCGGCGAGCCGGGCGTCGGCAAGTCGACCCTGCTCCTCGAGGTCGTGCACCGCTGGGCCCAGCGCGACCCACAGGACCGCGCGCTGTACGTCACCGGCGAGGAGTCGGCCGGGCAGGTCCGGCTGCGGGCCGACCGGACCAACTCCGTGCACGAGCGGGTGTTCCTGGCCGCGGAGTCGGACCTGGCCACCGTGTTCGGGCACGTCGAACAGGTCCGCCCGACGCTCCTCATCGTGGACTCCGTGCAGACGATGCTCGCCGCGGATGTCGAGGGCGTGGTCGGCGGCGTCACCCAGGTCCGCGCCATCACCAGCGCGCTCACCTCGCTGGCGAAGTCCAGCGGGATCCCGGTGCTGCTGATCGGCCACGTCACCAAGGACGGAGCGGTGGCCGGGCCGCGCGCCCTCGAGCACCTGGTGGACGTGGTGCTGCACTTCGAGGGCGACAAGCACTCCACCCTGCGCATGGTGCGCGGCGTGAAGAACCGCTTCGGCGCGGCCGACGAGGTGGGCTGTTTCGAGCTGCGCGAGGACGGCATCGAATGCGTCAGCGACCCGTCCGGGCTCTTCCTGCACCACCGCGACGACACCGTTCCCGGTACCGCTGTCACGGTCACCATGGACGGCAAGCGCCCGCTGCTCGGCGAGGTGCAGGCGCTCGTCGCGACCTCACACAACCCCTCGCCCCGGCGCGCGGTCAGCGGCATGGACTCGGCTCGGGTGTCGATGGTGCTGGCCGTGTTGGAACGGCGCTGCGGGGTCAAGGTCTCCGACAAGGAGGTGTACGCGGCGACGGTCGGCGGAATGCGGCTGACCGAACCGTCCGCGGACCTGGCCCTTGCCGTCGCGGTGGCGTCCGCGTTCAAGGACGCCGCGCTGCCGCCTGGGGTGGTGGTGCTCGGCGAGGTCGGGCTCGCTGGCGAGGTACGCCGGGTCACCGGCGTCGATCGACGGCTCGCCGAGGCGAAGCGGCTCGGCTTCACCCACGCGGTTGTGCCCCGCGACTCCGGGACACCGCCTGCCGGGATGCGGGCCACCGAGGTCACCAACCTCGGCGAGGCCCTGCGGGTGCTACCCCGCGCCTGAGCGGGCCTACAGCGAGGAGGACGTGCCGAACGGTGAGGTCGCGTCGCCGTCCACGAAGTCCTGCATCGGCGCGAAGTGCTCGGGCTTGATGGTCAGGAACAGCCCACGGGAGGTGGCGACGATGTCGTCACCCGCGGTCGGTCCCTCGACGATCCGGGCCTCTGCGGTCGTGTAGACCTTGCGCCGGATCATGCCGTCGATCCGGGAGCGGAACTCGAGCACCGACCCCAGCGGGATCGGCTTCGCGAAGTCGATCTCCAGGTGACCGGTGACCACGGGCCCGCCGAGCACCATGCAGGCCATGCCCTGGACCTCGTCGAAGGCGACGGACAGGATGCCGCCGTGGATCACCCCTGGTCCGCCCTGGTATCGGTTCGCCACGGTCAGCCGGCCGGAGACCTCTAGGCCCTCGCCCGCGGTGAACGTCATCGCCATCCCGGCGGGCTGGTCGTCGCCGCATCCGAAGCACTTGGACCAGTGCTGCGGCAGGGCCCCGCCCGGCGCCGGGAAGAAGTCCGGGCGAGGCGGCAACACGAGATCATCGGGCAGGGTCCAGGTACTACTCACGGCTAACAAAGTATCGGTTCGCCGATCGCGGTCCCGATTCACCCCTGGCCGGGCCCGCACCGGCGCGTCCGGCCCCGGGGAGGCCGCCGCCTCTCCCCCGCTGGGTAACCTTGACGCGAAGCGACGGCGGATCGACCGACTCCGCCCGGCGATGAGGCGCCGCGCACCGCGAGCAAGGGGGACGGCAATGGACGACGCCACGCCGTCTGCCACCGTCCGCGAGACCATCGCTCGACTGGCGCCGGGGACCGAGCTCCGCGACGGCCTGGAACGGATCATGCGCGGCCGCACCGGCGCCCTGATCGTGCTCGGCTACGACGCCGAGATCGAGGAACTCTGCGACGGCGGCTTCGAGCTGGACGTCGAATTCGCGCCGACCCGGCTACGGGAGCTCTCCAAGATGGACGGGGCAGTGGTGTTGTCCACCGACGGCACCCGCATCGTGCGGGCCAACGTGCAGCTGGTCCCCGACTACAAGATCCCGACCGTGGAATCCGGCACCCGGCACCGCGCGGCGGAGCGGACCGCGATCCAGACCGGCTACCCGGTGGTCTCGGTGAGCCAGTCGATGAGCATCGTCAGCGTGTACGTCGGCGGCATCCGGCACGTGCTCGAGGGCTCGCCGACCATCCTGTCGAGGGCGAACCAGGCCGTCGCGACGCTCGAGCGGTACAAATCCAGGCTCAACCAGGTCACCAACCAGCTCTCCGTCGTGGAGATCGAGGACTTCGTGACCCTGCGTGACGCCCTCACCGTCGTGCAGCGGCTCGAGATGGTCCGCCGGGTGTCGGTGGAGATCGAGCGCGACGTTCTCGAGCTCGGCACCGACGGCAGGCAGCTCGCCCTGCAGCTGGAGGAACTGGTCGGCGACAACGACATCGCCCGCCAGCTCGTGGCGCGC
Organism: Rhodococcus sp. UNC363MFTsu5.1; assembly: GCF_000686785.1. Classification (NCBI taxonomy): domain Bacteria; kingdom Bacillati; phylum Actinomycetota; class Actinomycetes; order Mycobacteriales; family Nocardiaceae; genus Rhodococcus; species Rhodococcus sp. UNC363MFTsu5.1. The sequence continues at coordinate 267,686 of NZ_JMLO01000004.1, read as the reverse complement.
GACTACCTGGCAGGCCAGGGGCAGGCTCCGACCGAGGCCGTCGAGCGAACCCTCGCGGCGCTCGACAAGCTCACCGACGCGGATCTGCTCGACCTGACCACCCTGGCCCGCGCCTACGGGTACCCGGCGACGATCGAGGCGCTCGAGGCGCCGATGAGCCCGCGCGGCTACCGGGTGCTGACGCGCGTGCCGCGGCTGCAGTTCCACCAGATCCACCGGCTGGTCGGGTCGTTCGGCACCCTGCAGGGCCTGCTCGCCGCGACCGCGGCCGATCTGCAGTCGGTGGAGGGCATCGGCGGGCTCTGGGCCCGGCACATCCGGGAGGGCCTGTCCCGCCTCGCCGAGACGTCGATCTCCGGCCCGTTCGACTGACCGCGAACCGTGCGCGATCCGTACCCCGACCGGGGTGCGGATCGCGCACGGGCCGCGGAGCGGCGTCAGCTGATGTTGAAGGGCTCCGGGGTGCTGCGCAGCGCGCCGAGCTGACCGACGACCGTGTAGGCGCCGGGACCGACCGGGTTACGCGGCGCGGTGCAGCCGGGCTCGGACGTGGCGCCCGACCACTTGACCGTGAACGCGGCCTGCTCGCCTGGCTTGAGAGAGCGGATGTCCGGCGCGGTGTTGGGGAAGCAGTCCGTGTTCGACCAGATCCGCTGCTGCCCGTCGAGGCTGTAGACCAGCACCTGCTGCATGCCCGCGCCGAGATCGCGCTCGCAGGTCGCGGAGCCGATGTTGGTGACCACGATGCCGAACTGCGGCTCCTGGCCGGCCGGATAGTTCGGCTGGTTCGAGCTGGCCTTGATGGCGAGCGACTGATCCGGGCACTGGCCCGCGGGGACCACGGCCGACGAGGACGCCGCCGCCTCACCCGAGACGGACCCGGACACCGAGGAGCCCCCGCCCGAACCGCCGGATCCCGAACCGGACGCGGACGCCTCACCGGATCCGGAACCGGACCCGCCGCCGTCGCCGGCGGAACTGGGCGCCGCCTGGCCCGAGGACGTGCTGCTCTGCGAGCTGCTGACGGCAGCCGCCTCGGCCGAGGGGTCGTCGTCTCCGCCGCCGAGCGACGTCACGATCCAGACAAAGAGGATGAGCGCGACCACGCCCGCCCCGATTGCGAGCGCGCGTCGTCGCCAGTAGATCTCGGGGGGCAGCGGCCCGGTTGGTTCCAACACAGAACCCACGTTAGGTGCCCGGACCCGAGCGGACGCCCACCAGGCCCGGCGTGTCGCTCAGTCGGCAACCTCTCCGATGTCGCCGACGGAGGCCTGCAGCTGCACGCGGCCGTCGGAGAGCTTGTATGTGACACCGACGATGGCACAGGATCCCCGCTCCACCCGGTCAGCGATGATCCGGGATCGCTGCATGAGCAGGTCGCCGGTCTCCACGACGTGGCGCGCCTCGAGCTCGTCCACCGTCGAGAGGCCCTCGTTACGGCCCATCAGGATCGACGGGGCCACCCGTTCGACGACGTCACGGATGAAGCCGTTCGGGATGGCGCCCTTGTCGAGGGCCTTGAGGGTGGCCGCGACGGCACCGCAGCTGTCGTGACCGAGCACGACGATCAGCGGCACGTTGAGGATCTCGACCGCGTACTCGATGGAACCGAGCACGGAGCTGTCGATGACGTGACCTGCCGTGCGCACCACGAACATGTCGCCGAGGCCCTGGTCGAAGATGATCTCTGCGGCGACGCGTGAGTCACCACAGCCGAACAGCACCGCGGTCGGGTGCTGTCCGTCGACGAGCTTTGCCCGGTCGGCGATGCCCTGGCTGGGGTGCAGCGAGGCGTCGTTCACGAAGCGGTCGTTACCCTGCTTCAGTGCCTTCCAGGCCGAGATGGGGTTCGAATTAGGCATGTCAGTCATTGTGCACCCGGCGCTTTCTGCGTTTCGTCGGCCACCTGGCAAAACCGTGGAACAGGAGGTGTGAAGTTCAAGTGAACACCTCCGCACTGATCGCGTGGTACGAGCGTCAGGCCCGCGACCTGCCATGGAGGCGCGAGGGCGTCACCGCGTGGCAGATCCTGATGAGCGAGATCATGCTGCAGCAGACGCCGGTGGTCCGCGTCGCCCCGATCTGGGAACAGTGGGTACAGCGCTGGCCGGTCCCCTCGCAGATGGCGGCGGCGAGCCAGGGCGAGGTGTTGCGCGCCTGGGGCAAGCTCGGCTACCCGCGCCGGGCCCTGCGGCTGCACGAGTGCGCGCGGGTGCTGGCCGCCGACCACGGCGACGAGGTCCCCGCCGACGTCGACGTCCTGCTCGGCCTGCCCGGGATCGGCGCGTACACCGCCCGCGCGGTGGCCTGTTTCGCCTACGGGCAGCGGGTCCCTGTGGTGGACACCAACGTCCGGCGCGTTGTCGCCAGGGCGGTGCACGGCGCCGCGGAGCCCGGCAACCCGTCCACCACCCGCGACCTCGCCGACGTCGACGCCCTGCTCCCGAGGACAAGGGCGAGGGCCGCGGTGTTCTCGGCCGCGCTGATGGAACTGGGCGCGACCGTCTGCACCGCGCGCAACGCCGACTGCGACCGCTGCCCGCTGACCGACTGCGCGTGGGTCGGCGCGGGTCGCCCCGCCCACACCGGACCCGCGCGCAAGGTGCAGAAGTTCGCAGGCACCGACCGTCAGGTCCGCGGCCGGCTGCTGGACGTGCTGCGGGAGACCCATGCACCGGTCGAACGGGCTCGGCTCGACCAGGTGTGGCCGACCGACCCCGCGCAGAGGGACAGGGCGCTGGACTCGCTGCTGGTGGACGGGCTGGTCGAGCAGACCGCGGACGGGTTGTTCGCGCTCGCGGGCGAGGGCGGCTCCGACCGCTGACGGATGCCGCTACGCCGATGCGGCCTAGTCGTCGAGGCCGAGTTCGACAGAGCGGGCGAGCGCTGCGTTGAGCGCGTCCGCGTCCAGTACCAAGGTGCGCAGGGTCCTCGCCGCGACGAGCAGTGCGTCGAGATCGTTGCCGTACACGCTCACCATGCCGCCCTCCGGATCAAAGCCGACCGCGCCGAGAGTGGCGGGGGCCTGGTCGGTGAGCACAGCTTGAAGAGCACCGCTGAAGTCGTATCCGGAGCCCTCGATGCCGTGCGCCTCCAACGCCGACCGGTGCTGGTGATACTCCGGTCCGCCCGGCGAGTAGATGATGCTGAAACCGCTGTCGCCGGTGACGAGAAGGACCGGACCGAGGTCGTCGAAATCGCTTGAGGTTGCCATGCCGCGACCGTACCCATGCGGTGTGACAGCTGCGCCGTGACCTCCGCTCACCCACCGGATGCGTGAGCGGGCAACTCCGCGAGGAACGCCTCCACCGCCGCGCGATACTCGACCGGTCGGTCGTCGTGCACCAGGTGACCGGCGCCCGCGACCAGTTCGTACCGCGTCGCCGATTCCCTTGCGGTGTCGGCCATTGCGCGCATCTGCCCGGCCGGGGTGATGGTGAACTCGCCCTCCAGCAGCAGGGCGGGCGCCCGGACCGCCGACCACTGCGCCCAGAAGTCGCGGGTCCCCCACTCCTCGGAGATGTCCCGCCACACCGGCACCTCGCCGTGCAGATGGAAGCCGTCGGACCGCTCCTCGAAGGAGTCCATGAAGTACTGCGCCGCAACGGGTCCGAAGAACGCGATCATGTGCTCGCGGTCGCGGAACGGCTGGGGCCATGACCCGATCATCTCGGCCCAGTCGCGCGCGGTGCGCCCCTGGAAGTCGGGCGCCATGTCCTCGACGACGAGCGCGCTGACGCGATCGGGGTACGCGGCGGCGAAGCACCAGGCGTGCAGCCCACCCATCGAGTGTCCGATCACCACCATCGGCTCCGTGATCGGCGTCAGTGCGGCGGCGAGGTCCTCGACGAACGCCTCGGTGGTCAGTTCGGCCGGCGCGGGCCTGCCGTGCCCGGCCGCGTCGAAGGTGTAGACGTGCCCGTACTCGCGGAGCCACGGCACGTGCCTGCGCCAGGTCCTGGCGCTGCCCATCAACCCGTGGAGCAACAGAATCGGCCGACCGGTCCCACCCTCGTCATGCAGCACGGCACCGAGGTTATCCCGGTGCCGTGCTGCCTCGCGGTCGGTGTGCCCGGTCAGGCCCGGCTCCCCTCCGGCACGACCGAGTATCGGCGACCGCGGATCAGCGGCCAGACGGTGATCGCCAGCCCGAGCAGCGCCACGCCCGTGACCAGGATCAGGCCGGGGCGGAACTGATCGAAGCTCGCGGTACCCGCTCCGGTGTGCGACCCCGCGGTGACCAGCGCGGTGGTCAGTGCGAGCACCAGCGCCGCGCCGACCTGCATCGAGGTCTGGACCAGCCCCGAGGCCAGGCCCTGCTCGGAGTCGTCGACGCCCGAGGTGGCCTGGGCCATGATCGAGGTGAAGCCGAACGTGAAACCGAAGCCGAGCAGGATCACGCTTGGCAGGATGGCCACCGCGTACGTCGGCTGGTCGCTGCCGACGAACAGGAACCACAGGTAGCCCAGGCTCAGCGAGCCGAGCGCGGCGATGATCATCCGCGGCGTGCCGAACCGGTCGACGAGACGCCCGACGAACGGCGAGCCGAAGGCGACGATCAGTCCGGCGGGGAGCAGCGCCATCGCCATCTTCAGCGGCGACCAGCCGAGCCCGGACTGCAGGAAGATCGTCACCATGAACTGGAAGCTCAGGTAGGAACCGAAGAGCGCGATGATGCTCAGGTTGGCCCGCACGATCGCGCCAACCCTCAGGATGCTCAGCCGGACAAGCGGATGCGCAATTCGCTTCTCCACCACGACGAACGAGGCCAGCAGGGCAGCCGCGAGCGCGAAGAGCCCGAGCGTGAGCGGGTCCGCCCAGCCGCGCGCAGGCGCGGAGACCACCGTGTAGACGGCGAGCATCATGCCTGCGACCAGGGTGACCGCACCGGCAATGTCGTGCCCGCCGGTGTCGGCCGGGCGGTCGCGCGGGATGAGGACGACGGCGGCGACGAGGGTCGCGACCGCGAACGGCACCGGCATCAGGAACGTCCACCGCCATCCGGCGCTGGTGAGCAGCCCGCCGAGGATCAGCCCCGACGAGTAGCCGCTGGCACCGAACACGGAGAAGATCGACAGCGCCCGGTTGCGGGCGGGCCCCTCCTTGAAGGTGGTGGTCAGGATCGACATCGCGGTCGGCGCAGTGAAGGCGGCGGCGAGGCCCTTCACGAAGCGGGTCACGATGAGCAGGGTGCCGTTGTCGACGAGCCCGCCGACCAGCGAGGCGACGGCGAAGACGGCCAGCGCCACCAGGAAGACGTTGCGCCTGCCGAGCAGGTCGGCGGTGCGCCCACCGAGCAACAGCAGGCCGCCGAAGCCGAGCACGTAGCCGTTGATGATCCACTGCAGCGAGGTGGTGTCGAGGCCGAGTTCGGTGCCGATCGAGGGCAGCGCGACGCCCACCATCGAGACGTCGAGCCCATCGAGGAACATCACGACGCACAGCACCGCGAGGATCCCCCAGAGGCGGGCCGTCCATGCCTGCCCTGCGGCAGGAGTGGTCGAACCCGGCGAGGCGGTGAGGTTCGGAGTGGTTTCGGTGATAGTCACGTCGAGGACTGTATGTGCACGTGCAATCAATGCGCAAGCACTAATTTCCTTAACATTTAATTCGCTTGCATCAATCGGTGGACTGGAACTAGGATGCGGCCATGACGTCAGAAGCGGAGCTCCGCGACACCTGGCGAGCGCTGCTCGACCGGTACAACGGGATCGCGTGCGACCTCGATCGACAGATGCAGAGCGCGCACGGCCTGAGCATGAGCGACTTCGAGACCCTCGACCGCCTGATGAGCGTCACCTGCAAGCACCCGCGGATGCAGGAGCTCGCCGCGGACATGTACCTGAGCCCGAGCGCTCTCTCCAGGAGCGTCGCGCGGCTGGAGAAGGCGGGGCTCGTCGCGCGGTCGCTGTGCGAGTCGGATCGTCGCGGCGTGTTCGTCGACGTCACCGACGCGGGCCGTGCGGTCCACGCCGACGCCGGCAAGATCCAATTGGCCGTCCTGACCGAGCATCTCGCCGAGCCCGACACCACCGGCACCTGATCCCGAGCGGAGTACGCTCGCCCGCATGGCAGTCGTCAAGATCAATGCAATCGAGGTTCCCGAGGGCGCGGGCCCCGAGCTGGAGAAGCGCTTCGCGAACCGCGCGCACGCGGTCGAGAACTCCCCCGGCTTCCTCGGCTTCCAGTTGCTGCGCCCCGTCAAGGGCGACGAGCGCTACTTCGTCGTGACGCAGTGGGAATCCGAGGAGGCCTTCAAGGCCTGGTCCGACGGCCCGGCCAGGGCCGCCCACTCGGGTGAGCGCGCCAAGCCGGTGGCGACCGGTGCCTCGCTGCTCGAGTTCGAGGTCGTGCTCGACGTGGCCGCCGCGGCGAAGGACGCCTGAGCCCCGGACCGCGCATGCGTCCAGGGTCGAGCGGATAGGTTCGCACGTATGGCCCTGGCGATCGACGCCGCGAAGCGGCACGCGTTGCAGACCCTGCTGTCGATGCCGGCGGGCCTCCTCCACCGGCTGGCCGGGAAGCCGGTGGCGATCGACGGCAACGTCCTCGACGCCGAGATGCAGCTCATGCTCGCGTTGGGGCGGCTCGAGGGCGCGGCCGCCGAGGAGCGTCCGATACCCGGCGGCAGGCGCGCGCTGCTGTCGAGTTCCAGGGCCGTCGGCGGCAATCTGCCGATCGGTGCGGTCACCGACCGCGACATCGACGGCCCGGCGGGCCCGCTCCGGCTGCGGTTCTACACCCCGCGCGGCCTGACCATCACGTCGCCCGCGCTGGTCTACCTGCACGGTGGGGGCTGGGTCTACGGCGACCTCGACAGCCACGACGCGGTGTGCCGCTTCCTCGCCGAGCGCGCCGGGATCCGGGTCGTCGCCGTCGACTACCGGCTGGCCCCCGAGGCGCCCTTCCCCGCCGCCGTGCGCGACGTCGAGGCGGCGTACTCGTTCGTGACCGCCAACGCGACCGGCCTTGGCATCGACCAGGACCGGATCGCCGTCGGCGGCGACAGCGCGGGCGGAAACCTCGCCGCCGTCCTCGCCCAGCGGGCCACGCACGGGGAACTCGGGGCGCCGCCCGTGTTCCAGTTGCTGATCTATCCCGCGACGGATGTCGCGGTGAAGCGGCCCAGCCGGCGGACCTTCGCAACCGGATTCTTCCTGACCGAACGGTTCATGGACCTCTGCGAGGCCAGCTACGTCCCCGCCGGCGCGGACCGGACCGATCCGCTGCTGTCCCCGATCTACGGCGACCTCACCGGCCTTCCTCCCGCCTACGTCGTCACGGCGGGGTTCGATCCGCTGCGCGACGAGGGCGATGCCTACGCCGAGAAGTTGCGCGAGGCGGGGGTCGAGGTACAGCACGTGCGCGAGCCCGGGCTGATCCACTCCTTCGCGAACATGGTCGGGGTCGGCCGCTCGGGTCCCGAGGCGATGGGACGGGCCGCGGCCGCGTTGGGCCTTGCGCTGTCCGCCCCGCCGTCAGTGCCCCGCCAGGACCGACAGCATCCCGTCGACTGAGGCCGACCAGCTGAACTGTTCGGCCCGCAGCCGGGCCGATTCCCGGCGCGCGCCCGCGGGGAGGGCCAAGACCCCGGTGACGGCGTCCGCCAGCGCGACGCCCCGTCCGTGCGCCAGCGCCCCGCAGGCCGGGGTGATGATCTCCGCGAGGGCGGACGATCGCGCCGCGACCACCGGTGTCCCCGCGGCCAGCGACTCCAGGGCCGACAGGCAGAACGTCTCGTGCGGGCCGGGCGCAAGGGTGACGTCGGCGGAGGCGAACAGCGTCGCCAGCCGTCCGGAGTCGCCGATGAAGCCCGCGAAGTGCACCGGCAGCTTTCGCGCCCTGTGCCGCAAGGCTTCTCGCTTCGGCCCATCACCGGCGATCACCAGCCGGATGTCCTGGCCCTGCCCGACGAGGGACCGGACCGCCTCGATGCTGCGATCGACCTGCTTCTCCACCGACAGCCGACCGCAGTGCAGCAACAGCCGTTGCGAGGGCAGGGCGTAGCGTTCGCGCACGCCCTCGTCCCGTCGATCCGGATGGAACAGCGCCAGGTCGACGCCCAGTGGAACGCGGAACAGGTTTCCCGCGCCGATCCGGGTGAACTCCTCGGATGCGAACGCGGTCGTGCAGACCACCGCATCGAAGTTGCGCGCCATCCTGGCGTTGGCGACATCCGCCCACGAACGCGCCGCGCGCGGCGGCAGCACCTGCCCGAGCAGTCGGTCGAGTCGCTCATGGGACACCACCACGCTCCGCACGTCCCGCCGACGCGCCCACTGCCCGAAGCCGCGCAGCGTCAGCCGGTCCGACACCTCGAGCGCGGCCGGGCGCAGCCCCCGCACGACGTCGGCCACCCGGCGCGGGTTGACGGCGCGGTAGCCGCCGGTGCCAGGGATCGGCACCGCGGCCAGGGTGATCCGCAGGACCCCGCTCACCATCACCTCCTCGGCGTCGCGCCGGCCGGGAACGACCAGGATCACCTCGTGACCGCGTCCGCTGTAGCCGGCGCCCCAGTTGTGCAGCGCGGTGCGCAGCCCGCCCGATCGGGGACCGTAGAAGTTGGCCAGCTGCACAATTCGCACCGACCCATCGATCCCGGTCGGCATGGCGAACCCGCCAACTGTCACCGACCGCCCGGTGAAGTACGCGCGAACGTCTGGCCGGCCGGCCGGACGGCTGCGATTGACACCACAGTCGGGTCAATGCGAGAGTGCGCTGGTAATAGCGATGGTTGACGGGAATCCGGTGAGAGTCCGGAGCGGTCGCGCCACTGTGATCGAGGCACACCCTCGACAGCCAGATACCGGGGCCATCGCATGGGCTTTTTAAGGGACGCGGAATCCCAGGAGGAACCATGGCACTCGTACACAATCCCAGCACGGCGACCGATTCTGTCGGCATCGCGATGATCATCGCGGGCGTTGTCCTGCTCGCGATGCTGACCCTCTACCTGGTCGGCTTCGACCAGGGTGCGGTCTCGCGTACCGGTATGTACATGCACGAACTGATGCATGACGGTCGGCACCTGCTGGGCCTGCCGTGCCACTGACAGGAACCTTCACGAACCTCCTCATCCGCGGCCTGCTGGCCGGCCTCGTCGCCGGACTGCTCGCCGGTGCCGTCGCATTCGTGATCGGCGAGCCGCACATCAACGCGGCCATCGCGATCGAGGAGGCGGCCTCCGCCCCGGCGGAGGAGCACACCCACGACGCCGCCACGACGGACGAGCACCCGCACGACTCTGGCGGCGCGGCAGAGGAAGGCCACTCGCACGGCGACGATGCCCTCGTCAGCCGCGACGGGCAGCGGGCCGGACTGTTCCTCGCGACCAGCCTCGCGGGTCTGGCCCTCGGCGCGATCTTCGCAGCTGTCGCCCACTACGCACGCCGGGTGACGGCACTGTCGGGTCCGGTGCTGGCCCTTGCGCTGGCCGGTCTGGGTTGGCTGGCGATCGAGGCGGTGCCGTTCTTCAAGTACCCGGCGAACCCGCCCGCGGTCGGCGACCCGGACACCATCAACCAGCGCACCTGGCTGTGGCTGGCGTCGGTGGTGCTCGGCCTGTTCGCGGTGGCGGTCGCCGCATACGTCGCGCGCCTCGTCGCCTCGACCGGGTACCTGTCGGTGCAGGTCGCGGCGCCGCTGCTGGCATTCCTGGCGATCGTCGCGATCGGCTACGTCGTGCTGCCCGGTATCAACGAGGTCGGCGATGATTTCCCCGCGACGCTGCTGTGGGAGTTCCGCATCTCGTCGCTGGCGATCCAGGCGACGCTGTGGCTGGCGCTCGGCCTCGGGTTCGCGTTCCTCACCGAGCGCGCCGCGAAGGCGAGCTCCCGGTCGGAGGCGCTGACCACCCGCTGACGGTCACCACTCGAGCGAAGCGGTGGAGCCCGGTGCATTGCATCGGAATCCACCGCTTCTCTCGTTGTGCCGCAGCGCCGACCGATACCGTGGGGTGAGCGAGGATTCACGCCACAGGGTGATGCCCTGCGCCGCACCAGGGCGGCACGCTCGGAAACCATGACCACCACCGAGATCCGCACCCGCCCGCCACGTCAGGTGGAGCTCTCCTTCACCCTGCTCTGCGTCGCACTGCTCGCCGGCATCGTCGAGGCGATCCTCCAGGCCGCTCGCGCACTGGAAGAGGGCGCCGCAAGTCCGTCCGCGGTAGCGGCCCAGGGCGCGGTCCGGCTGGCGATCTACGGCGCCGTGTACGCGCTCGCCATTGCGATGCAGCGCGGCTCGAACCCCGCCCGGCTGACCCTGCTGATCGGCCTCGGGACGGTGGGGATCGGGTCGCTGGTCGTCGAACCGGCGGCCTGGCTGTTGTCGGCGAACGGATTCGACCTCGCGGACCTCACGGTCGCGTCGACCCTCATCGCCCTGGCGCGGACAGTCCACGTGATCGCGGTGGTCGCCGGGCTGGGCCTGCTGCTGGGCGCGGACGCCCGGCGGTACTTCGCGCGCGGCTAGACCGCGCAGGAGTCGTCGGCGCAGCTGCCTGCATCGTCGCCGAGCGTGACGATCGCCCCTGACTGCGCGTAGGCCTGCTCGAGCAGCTGGGTGAACACCTCGACGGGCTGCGCACCCGAGACGCCGATCGCCCGGTTGGCCGCGAAGAACGGCACGCCGGTGACTCCGAGCAGGCGTGCCTCCTCGAGGTCCTCGCGCACCTGATCGGCCGCGGCGTCGGTCTCGAGCGCGGCGCGGATAGCGGTCGCATCGAGCCCGGTCTCGGCGGCGATCGCGACCAGTTCGTCGCGGTCGTCCACCACCCGGCCGTCGGTGAAGTGGGCGCGGAACAGCGCCTCCATCACGTCCTGGCCCCGGTCCCCCGCGAGGTGGACCAGCCGGTGGGCGTCGAAGGTGTTCGCGGCGATCACGGTGTCGAAGTCCATCGTCAGTCCGTCGGCCGCCGCGGTGGACGCGACGTGGGCGAACATCTGCCTGATCTGATCGGCAGGCAGGCCCTTGTGCCGGGCCAGCGCCTCGAGCTCGCTGACCCTGGCACCGACCGGCGTCTCGGGGGCCAGCTGGTAGGAACGCCACACCACCCGCACCCGGTCACGGTGCTCGAACTTCTCCAGCGCGGCCGCGAAGCGGCTCTTACCGATGTAGCACCACGGGCAGGCGATGTCCGACCAGACCTCCATCACCACGGCGGGCTCGGCGGCGGATTCGGGCTGGCTGTTCGTTTCGAGGCTCACGGATGGTTGAAACGTCCACCATCGCGTTTCTGTTCCTGGCTCCTAGGTGACCAGCGCCGCATCGAGGGTGATCGGGACCCCGGTCAGTGCCTTGCTCACCGGGCAGGTCTGCTTGGCTGCCTGCGCCGCCGCGGCGAACCCGTCCGCGTCGAGCCCGTCGACCTCGCCGCGGACGGTGAGCGCGATCCCGGTCAGCTTGAATCCCGGGTCGTCGGGGCCGAGCGTCACGTCAGCGGTGATCTCCAGGCTCTGCGGGGTTCCGCCCGCCTCCGCGATCAACGCGGAGAGCTGCATGGCGTAGCAGGACGAGTGCGCCGCGGCGATCAACTCCTCCGGGCTCGTGGTCCCGCCCGCGTCCTCGGCGGCACGCTTGGGGAACGAGACCTCGAAGGTGCCCGCGCCGGAACTGCTGAGTTCGACCTGACCGGACCCGTCCTGCAGGGTGCCGTTCCAGGCGGTGCGGGAGGTGCGTGTCGGCATGGGTTTTCCTTCCATCGAGCGTGAGTGCGGTCAGGACCAGTGTTCCCGTGTTCGCGCCCCGGGGACACCCGAATCCGGCACACCGGCCGCAGGCGTCACCGCACGTCGCAGGACTGCTCCGCGGCGTTGTCCGTCTCGTGGTACTGCGCCAACAGCGTTCGTTCCTCGTCGCGCTTCGGGAAAGCGAAAAATACGAGGGCGGCGCCGACCAGCACGATGAGGATCGCCGCCGCGTAGGCCTTGGTGTCGCCGTCGAGGAAGGCCGTGCGCGCCGCGTTCATGATCGGCTCCGCGTACTGCGGATACCGCTCGGCGATGTCCGCGGCACCCGCGAAGGACTTCTCCAGGGCGGACTCCACCTCCGAGCTGACCTGATCCGACTCGGGCGACGAGGCGATGGCCGCGGCGAAGGAGGCCGTGTACCCGGCGGTGAGCAGTGCGCCGAGCACGGACTGGACGATGGCGCCGCCGAGGTCACGCTGCAGATCCGCCGTGCCAGAGGCCATTCCGGCCCTTGACACCGGCACCGAGCCGGTCAGCGACCGGGACGCAGGCGTGCCGGCAAGACCGACACCGATGCCGAGGAAGATGTAGCCGAGCGCGATCTTCCAGTACTGCGCGTCCTCCTTCCACAGCAGCAGCGCCACCAGCAGTCCCGCCACGATCGCCACGTACCCGAGCAACAGGGTGAACCTGGCGCCGTGGGACTCGACCAGCTTTGCCGACTGCGGCGCCACCAGGATCATCACCGCGGCGGCGGGCAGGCCCGCCGACCCCGCCGCGAGCGTGGAATACCCCAGCACGTTCTGCATGAACTGCTGGCCGATGTACATCGTGCCCATCAGCGTCCCGAACACCACGATGCCCGCGACCGCCGCCACCCAGAAGATCCGGCGACGCGCCACACGGAGATCGAAAAGCGGTGCGGGAGCCCTCAGTTGACGCCAGAAGAACACGACCCCGGCGGCGAGTGCGATCGACAGCAGACCCAGCGCGGTGGCACCCATCCCGTCCACGGGCGCGAAGTTGATGCCGAGCACGAGGGCGGCGACGAGCACAACGGAGACCATTCCACCGAGGTGGTCGACCGGATCCGTCGACTCGTTCACGTGGCTGGGCACGAAGACGACCGAGAGCCCGAGTGCGATCAGCGCGAGGGGCAGCGTGATGAAGAAGACCGAGCCCCACTCGAACCATTGCAACAACGCACCTGAGGCGAGCGGCCCGAGCGCCGAGATGCCACCACCGATCGCCGACCACAGCGCGATCGCCTTGGTACGCGCCGCCCCGGACCACAGCGCTGTGATCAGCGCCAGCGTGGTCGGGAACGCCAGCCCCGCGCTGATGCCGCCGAACAGCCGGGCCGCGAACAGCACCTCGAAGTTGGGTGCGAACGCGGCGATCAGGCTGGCGGGCACCGAGAGCGCCATGCCGAGGACCAGCATCGTCTTGCGCCCGTACCGGTCGCCGAGTGCGCCCAGGTACAGCACGGATGCGGCCAGCCCGACCGAGTAGCCGACCGCGATCAGGTTGAGCTGGGTCTGGCTGGCGTCGAAGGCTTTCCCGATGTCCGGCAGCGCGACGTTGGCCACCGCCAGGTTCAGGTTCGCGACGGCGGCGACGATGATCAGCGACAGCAGGACGAGCCGCGGCCGTGCGGGCTGGTCTCCGAGAGTTGTGGTTGCCACGCGCCCAGTTCACACCATCGAGAGCCCGCCGGTGCGATTTGCGGGCCGTGGCGCGGTCGTCATTCCGGAAGAAAACGGGAGATCGGCCTTGCCCGTCGGTGTAATCTCAGAAGGCCGCGACACTGCGATCGAGGTTCAGCTCCCCGACCGCGAGAACACGCCGACCTTCGTATGGAACCACGGGACGTCCCGTTACCAGGAGGAACCATGGCAGTAGTCCATTCACCAAGCGGGACAGCGGAATCACTGGGTGCGATCGTCCTCACCGTCGGCGTGATCCTGCTCGCGTTGCTCACCCTCTACCTGGTCGGATTCGACCAGGGGGTGATCTCCCGCTCCGGCATGTACATGCACGAACTGATGCACGACGGCAGGCACCTGCTCGGCCTGCCCTGCCACTAGCCGGACCGGAGAGCGCGACCCACCGGTTCGGACACCCCGGCCCTCGCCCCTGACGATCGGCCGAAGGCTCGACGAACGACGGAGATCTCGATGAGTTCACCGAACAGTTTCGACGCGCTGCAGACCCGCGTCGCAGATATCGCACCGGTCTATCGCAATCCGCTCGACTCGCCCTACGAGATCTCCAACGAGATGTTCGCGGCGTTGCGGCATGTCCTCCACGACGTCGGCGGCCAACCCGACCTGCCGATCGAGTACAAGGAGAAGGACGAAGAGCCATGGGAGATGCGCACCTACGTCACCTGTGAATGTCTGGGCTGGCGCGGCGTGTGGAATTCCGAGGAGCGACGCCGGGCCGAGAACGACCTCGGCGCGACGCTCTACTTCGGACTCCCCTACTACGCCCGATGGGCCACCGTCGCCGCGAAGACACTGATCAATAAGGGCCTGGTCACCCCGGACGAACTGTCGGCCAAGCTGGACGAGGTGCGGGCACGGATGGGGGCGGCGTCATGACGAAGTTCCAGATCGGGGACCGCGTGACCGTCCGGGACGCGACCTCGATGTTCCACACCAGGACCCAGGCGTACACCCGCGGCCGGACCGGCGTCGTGGTCGAACACCGCCCGGAGTGGGTGATCCCCGAGGACGAGGCGTGGGGACGCGAGGACGGTCGCAAGGAACCCTTCTACGTCGTGCGGTTCCTACAGCGCGACCTCTGGCCGAAGTACACCGGATTCGACGCCGACACCCTCGAGACCGAGTGCTCGGAGCGGTGGCTGGAACCCGCCGAGGAGGAGCCGAAGTGAGCCAGACACACGACGATCACCACGCACCGATCCAGGAATCGGGTGAGATCAGCGAGTTCGAGATCCTCGAGACCGCAGTCCGGGAACTGGCCATCGAGAAGGGCTTGTTCTCGGCGGAGGATCACCGCCGCTTCTCGGAGTGGGCCGAGTCCGTCGGCCCCGCAGGCGGATCGCGGCTGGTGGCCAAGGCGTGGACGGACCCCGAGTTCAAGGCGCGACTGCTCGCCGACGGTACCGAGACCTGCAAGGAGGTCGGTATCGACTGGCGGGATCCGACCGGGTCGGGAACCCCGAGCGACTACACGTACTTCTACGTCCTCGAGAACACCCCGACGGTGCACAACGTGATCGTCTGCACCCTGTGTTCCTGCTACCCGCGGCCGGTGCTCGGCATGTCGCCGGACTGGTACCGCACCCCCAACTACCGCAGGCGCCTGGTCCGCTGGCCACGAGAGGTGCTCGCGGAGTTCGGGTTACACATGCCGCCCGAGGTCGAGGTGCGGGTGCACGACTCCAACCAGAAGTCGCGGTTCATGGTGATGCCGATGCGGCCCGAGGGCACCGAGGGGTGGACCGAGGAACAGCTCGCCGCCATCGTCACCCGCGACACCATGATCGGGGTCGCGCTGCCCCAGGTCGACTGGACCGCCTCCGAGGCCCCGTCGAAGGTGGGTGCGTGATGAGCGAGGGATACCGGGTGCTCTTCGACACGCTCGCGCCCGGATCGCGGCGCGAGTCGATCCTGCCCGAGCTGGACGGGAAGCCGGCGCCGTGGGAGTCGAGCATGCAGGCCACCTGCGAGTGCCTGTCCTGGCGGGGTGCGCTGGACAACCTGGAGCGCCGCGAGGCCGAGGACGAACTCGGCGAGACCATCTACCTCGACTTCCCGGTCCGTGCCCGCTCGGCCGTGGTGACCGCGCACGCGCTGATCGACCTGGGTGTCATCGACGAGGAGGAACTTCGGGCGAAGATGAAGTCGGTGCGGGAGCGCTTCGAGCGCGAGTGACGGTACGCCGCGGGGCGATCCGTCGCCCGGCCGTGAACCGGAAGCGGCGCCCGTGACAAATGGGCATGTGGACACTGATGCACTCCGCGATGAACCTGTTCCGCGGGACAACGAGCTGATCGCCCGGTCGCTTACGGATCCGGACGCCTTCGCGGGGATCTTCGATCGTCACTTCGGGACGATTCACCGCTACCTGGCCCGTCGGGCCGGGCCGGATGCGGCGGACGACCTCGCCTCGGACGTGTTCGTGGTCGCGTTCGGTCGTCGGGCAGATTTCGACCCGTCCTACGAGCATTCGCTGCCCTGGCTGTACGGCATCGCGGGCAACCTGCTGAGTTCGAATCGTCGTCGCCTCCACCGGGACGTCGCCCTGCTCGCCCGTCACCCGGCGCCCGATAGCCCGTTGCCCTTCGAGGACCGGGTGAACGCCTCGCTCGATGCCAGGCGCGAGGTGCGGGCACTCGAGCGGCGGCTGCGGCGGCTGTCGCAGGCAGATCTCGACACCTTGTTGCTCTACTCATGGGAAGACCTCAGCTATCCCGAGATCGCAGTGGCACTGCAGATCCCGGTCGGAACCGTGCGTTCCCGCCTGAACCGGCTCCGCCGCAAGCTGCGCGAACCGGAAGCCGACGAACTCACAAGAACGAGACGACAGCAGGCCGAACCGGGGCAAGGAGATGGACATGGGTGACTTCGCGGAGATCCGTGGCCGGCGACCCGAGTCGCAGCCGCCCCGAGATGAGGTCGTCCTCCGAGCGAGACGGAACCTGATGCGCACCATAGAAAGCAGTACGTCCACGCAGCCGCCTGCCTCTGATACCACCGGCGCACCCAACACCACTGTCGTCGCCCTCGACACGCGCCGCCGACGGACACGGCGCGTGTTGGCTGGTGTGGGTGCCGCCTGTGTCGCCGCCGCGGCGATAGCCTTCGGCGTAGGACACGACGGACTGGTCGGCCACGAACAGACTCAGGTCGTCGCCGCGGGCCCGCAGTTCACGTTGCGGCACACGGCGACCCTGATCGCGGCGACGTCCACGCCGGTCGGACCCGGGTCGATCCGGCACCTGCGGTTCACCAATCTCACCGACGAGGGGCAGCCGACCTACGACACCTTCGTGCGCCCGGACGGCACCGCGCTCGTCGGCCCGGCGGGTGGGGTCCTCGAAGAAACGTCCGGGTACCGGACGCGCGCCCAGCTGGACGGCCTTCCCGCCGACCCTGATCAGCTGCGGACACGGATGCTGAGCCTGGCGCACGAGCTGGGGCTGGGGTATGCCGACGAGGCCCCGGACAGGGCGCTGTACAGGTTGGCGACCGATCTGCTTCCTGACCCCGCAGTCACCTCCGAGGTCAAGGCCGGGATCTACCGGGTCCTGGCCGATCTCGACCTCGAGGCGATCAGGGCACGCGATCTCGGTGTCGGCATGGATCGAACCGGGCGGCCCGGCTACGTCCTCGAGTTCACCTTCGAGGAGGGTTACGTCGACCGGATGGTGATCGACAGTGGAACCGGAGCGCTGATGAGCGTCGAGACCCTCGACCGAGACGGGAAGCTCTTCGGCGGCCAGGTCTACGTCTTTGCCGAAATGCTCGAAAAGATGCCACAGACAGCATGACCCCACGCCACTCGGCGCTCGGACGCCGTCGCTTCCTCGCGCACCGGTCAGCCCGCTACGGGAGGGGGGAATGCGACGTGCGCCTCCGGTCAGCCGACCTGGTACGTGCCCATGCCCTTGGCCACCAGCGTGCCTCCGCCGGTGGTCACGATGTCCACGGTGCAGTTGCTCAGGCGGCGGCCCTGCCGTACGCGCGTTCCGATGATGTCGACGTCCTCCGCGAACGCAGGCTCGAGGAACTCGACGGACATGGAAACCGTGACGCCCCGCAGCTTTTCGGGGACCCTCGGCCCTGCCCACGCCGCGGCCATGATGCCGATGTCGATGCACGCGGCGAGCGCGCCGCCGTGGACCATCTCGCCGACGGTGACCAGGTTGTCGCGGAAGGGCATGCGCAGGCGTGCGTGATCGTCGCCGATGTCGACGAGCTCGATACCGAGGTGTTGCACGAAGGGCGAGTGCGGGAGGAACAGCCGCATCGCCTCGGACCCCGTGGTGGGTGCCTGGATTGTTTCCTCGGACATGACCTCACCTCTCAATCAGAGTTTGACTACGTTTTCGGAACTGTACTACGGTTTCTGACATGAGCCTAGACCCGCCGGCGGACCGCAGGCGCCGCCGCACACACACGGCGGTCCTCGACGCCGCCGAGCTGCTGTTCACCCGGGACGGCTACCGCGCGACGAGCGTCGATGCCCTGGCGAACCAGGCCGATGTCGCACTCAGCTCCATCTACGCGAACTTCCCCGGCGGCAAGGCCGACGTGTACGCCGCGCTCGCCTGCCGCACGGCGGCCGAACACGCGCAGGGCATGCGAGAGGCGCTGACCGGCACCACCGCGGAGGACCGTCTCCTGGTGGCTTTCGATGCGTACGTGTCGTTCCATCGCTCCCGACCGCTGGCCTTCCGGATCCTCGGCCTGACGGACGTCGACGACCGGGATTCCGAGGTCGTGGCACAGGCCCGAGCGCGCATCGACGCGACGCTGATCGGGATCACCCGCGAACTGGTGGAGGCGATCGGCCCCGCCGTCCCCGACACCGAGGAGATCGTGCTGCTGGCGTGGGCGACCGTCAACGGCGTGCTCAGCCTCGAGCATCGCCGCACGATCTCCCGAGACAGCGCGGATTCGCTCATCGAGATGGCACGGGCGGACGGCGCCCGCAGATTGAAGGAGTCAGCACATGCTCAGGGGTGAACTGGGCCGGGCCGATCGGCTCCGGGTCGTGTTGCAGGCGGCCGCCATCCAGACCCGTGCGCTGCCAAGCCAATTGGCGGGAGTGGCGAAGTCCGGCCCGGCGGCACCGCCGCTGGTCGACCCGCCCGATTCCGACCTGGCCAGGGAGGCCCTCGAGCACGCCAGCGAGGTGCTCAGCCCGGCGATCCTCGCGCACAGCCTGCGGTGCTGGCAGTGGGCCATGCGATTTCGCGCGGTGGACGGACTCGAACCCGACCCCGAGGCGCTGTTCGTCGCGTGCGTCCTGCACGACACGGCGCTCGGCGCCCCCGCCGATGCGCACGTCGGCTGCTTCGCACTTCTGGGGGCCGAGGAGGCCAGGCGGTTCGTGGCCGCCCGCGGCGCCCCCGCCTCGGCGGAGACGGTGGCCACCGCGATCGCACGCCACATGGACCCGCGCACGCCGACCGGGCACGGCCCCGAGGCCGCCCTGCTGCACGACGCCGCCCACCTCGACGTCGCCGGGTATCGGGTTCGGGACCTGCCGCCGGAGGTTCTGCGCACCGTCGTCGCGGCACTCCCCCGCGACGGGCTCGGCGCGGAGTTCGGCGCGCTCGCCCGGCACGAGAGCCGGGTCAGGCCCCGATCGACGATGGCGGTGCTGTGGCGCGGCGGGATGCGGATCCCGCTGCGCCTCAACCCCCTCGACCGGCTCGGAGATCACTGACCGCACCGACGGCATAGCGTGCTGTCCATGTCCACCGATGACGATCCGACCATCCCGCCGCCGGTCGGCGGTGTCGCCCGGATCGCGATGCTGGCGCGCGCCGCCCATCGCAGGCGGCGTCGGCGGCGCGGGCCGACCCTGGTCGGCATCGACGGTCCCGCGGGCGGCGGGAAGTCCACCTTGGCCGGGCGGGTCGCCGCGGCACTGGACGAGGCGCCGGTCGTCCGGATGGACGACCTGTACCCCGGCTGGGACGGACTCGCCGGGGCCGTTCCCCGGCTCGTCCGGTGGGTCCTCTCCCCCGCCGAGCACGGCCGGGTCCCGCGCTATCGGCGCTACGACTGGCATCGAGGCGGATACGAGGAGTGGCGCGCGGTCCGCCGCCACCGATACCTGATCGTCGAGGGCGCGGGCGCGACCAGCGGGCGGGCCCGGGGGTACTACGCCGTGCGGGTGTGGGTCGACGCCGACCCGGGCGAACGGATGCGGCGCGCCCTGCTGCGCGACGGCGACATGTTCCGGCCGCACTGGGCCCGCTGGGCCCGACAGGAGGCGGCGCTGTTCGGGGCGGACCGGACGCGGCGGGCCGCCCACATCGTCGTCATCACGAGTTCGATTCTCCCGGACGATGATCGACCGTGCCAGGGCGTGCCCTAGGCCCACGGTAGGAGACCGGACGGACCGAGATCAGTTCCTGGGTGGATGCTGCCGGCCGAGCGCCTGCGCGAGGCTGGGCCGGTCGGTCTCCCGAAAGAAGGTCCCGCGTGTTCCCACGCCTGCCCGATCGCACCGCGTCGTTCGTCTACATCGCCCTCGTCCTGGCGGTCGCACTCGGCACCGCGAACATCGCCGAGGGTTTGCTGCTCGCGGTCTCGCCGCTGCTGACGGTGCTGGTCATGATGCTGGTCGTCACCCGCGAGGGCTACCGCCGCGCCGGGTGGCACCCGCTGGGCATGACCCGCCTCGGACTGCGGTACTGGCCCTACGCGCTCCTGGCGACCGCGGGGGTGTCGGCACTCGCGATCGTCGGCGTCGTGCTGGCGGGCGCCGGGAGCCTCACCGCCCCTTCGGGAGACTGGCTGCAGTCCTCGCTCGTCCTCTGCGTCACCGGGCCGATCCTCGCGTTCGCCGAGGAGATCGGCTGGCGGGGATACCTGCAGCCGCGCCTGGAGTTCCTCGGCGAGCGGTGGGCCATGTTCGTGGTCGGCGTCGTGTGGATCTGCTGGCACCTCCCGTACATCCTGCTGACGCCCTACTACCACGCCAAGGGACAGCGCGCCCTGGTGCTGATCCTGTTCGGCGGCACCGTGGTCGCGTTCTCGTTCCTGTTCGGGTACCTGCGCATTCGCTCCGGCAGCGTGTGGCCGGCCGTCCTCGCGCACTTCGCGCACAACGCCTCGTTCGCCGTTCTCGCCACCTACGCGATCACCACCGACAGTCCCGTCGTCGTCAACGAGTACCTCGCCGGGGACACCGGCCTGTTCGTGCTGGTCGGCACCGCGGCCTTCGCCATCGCGCTCGCGCGACGCGGGGCCACCGTTGGCGGTGATCCGGTGGAGCTCTCGCCCCAGACGCCCGAGCGTGGATGACCACTCCGGGCATTCGCCTACGCCGCTGCACCCGTCCACGAACGCAGCGCCGTTCGCCACCCGTCGTCGCCCGCCGCGGTCCCGGCCCAGGCGATGTATCCGTCGGGGCGCACCAGCAGTTCGGGGCCGGCATCGGCCCGTTCGACCTGGAGAACGTCGGTGTCGCGGCGGGCCGCGCCGCGCCGACGGACGAGCACGAATCCCGGGGAGCGTTGCACCTCGGTCAGTCGCCCCCGCCGTAGCGGCACCTCGGCGGCGCGGGTGCCGACGAGGGAGTGCTGCCCGCGACCGTGGCGATAGCGCAGGGTGACGCCGGAGAAGGCGCCAGCGATCAGGTTCGAGATCGGCCGGATCCCGAGCATCCTCGGGACAAAGAAGTCGCGGGCCCACCGCGCCGGGGCCGGCTTCAGCGTCACCGCCCGCATCAACGCGCCGCTCTGGAACAGCACGCGGCGGCCGATCGGGTGTCGCTCGGATTGGTAGGTGTCGAGGATCGCGTCGTCGGCGCCGCCGAGAGCGAGGTCGAGCTTCCAGGCGAGGTTGGCGCCGTCCTGGATGCCGGTGTTCATGCCCTGGCCGCCCATCGGCGAATGGACGTGGGCGGCGTCGCCTGCGAGGAACACGCGTCCGTGTCGATAGTTCTCGACCTGCCGCTCGTCACAGTGGAACCGAGACCGCCAGCTGATCTCGCCTAGCCCGACCGCACGGCCGAGAGTCCGGTCGAGGACCCCCTCGACCTCGCCGGGCTCCACCGCGGCGCTGTCCGGGAGCCGATGGTCGCGGTCCCAGGTCACGGACCGATACCAGCCGTCGTCGCCGTACGGCACGAGGAATGCGAACTCATCGGCGGTGCTGCCGAGAAGGGGCCCGCGGCCCCCTGGGCCGTTCGCGAGACGGACATCCGCGAGGACGACGGACTCCAGGACCGTCTTGCCGGGGAACGGGACACCGAGCAACTCGCGGACGGTGCTGTGCGCGCCGTCGGCGCCGACGACGTAGCGGGCCCGCCAGGCTCGGGTGGCGCCGCCGCCCTTGGGTTTTGCGGTGACGGTGACACCATCGGATTCCTGCTCCAGGCCGACGACTTCGGTACCCCGGTGGATGGTGGCACCCTGCGCACTGGCGTACCGCAGCAGCGCCCCGTCCACGTTGGTCTGCGGAGTGATCAGGGCGTACCGGTATCGCGACGGCAGTCGCGTCAGGTCGAGCGTCGCGCCGCCGAACAGGTGCACCTCGGCAATCGTGGTGCCCATGGCGAGCAGACCGTCCGCCAGATCGCGGCTGTCGAGTACCTCGAGCGTGCGGGCCATCGTCGCGAAAGCCCGGCTGGACGGATTGATCTGCGGCCAGCGCTCCAGGACGGCGACCTCGCGGCCGGCGCGGGACAGATCGCCCGCGATGGTCAGACCGGTCGGGCCACCGCCGACCACGACCACATCGACGTTTTCCATGACCTCACACTCCCGCTATGTCACCGAGTGTTGACATAAACGCTACGCCGCCCCTGCCGGTAAGTCCACGGTCGGTGACATAGCGGATCGTGCGGGATAGGTTCGGGGGCATGAGCGGCACGCGCATCGGCGACACCGGACCGGCCCGGACCAGAAACGCCGAACAGACCCGCGCGGACATCCTCGCCGCGGCCAGGGCACGCTTCGCCGCGGACGGATTCGAGCGCACCACCCTGCGGGCCGTCGCGGCCGACGTGGGAATCGATCCCGCGCTGGTGATCCGCTACTTCGGCAGCAAGAAGGACCTGTTCGCGGCCGCGGCCCATGTCACGCTCGATTTCCCGGACCTGCGCGGCGTCCGACCCGACGGGCTGGCCGAGGTCCTGCTGCCCCGCTTCTTCGCCGTATGGGAGGGGCAGAGCACCTTCCTCGCTCTGCTGCGCTCGGCGATGACCAGCGAGAGCGCCGCGGCCACGATGAGAGCGGTCTTCGTCACCCAGGTGGCACCGGCGCTGTCGGTTGTCACCCCCGACGAACCCGCCCGTCGGATCGGCATGGTCGGGTCGTTCATCATCGGCCTGGCAACCGCCCGCTACGTGCTCGCCACCCCCGGCATCGCCGAGGCCAGCCACGCCGAGATCACGCGGTGGGCGGGCCCCGTCATCCAGCACCTCCTGACCGGTCCGGCACCGCACCCCGATGTTCGCCCCGACGACGGCTGATGGTCACCCGGCGCCCCTAGGTTCAGCCCTCATGCGCACTCACACAACCATGTTGACCGCGGCGGCCGCCGCGGTCCTCGCCGCCGCCGCGGCCGCTCCCGCCTCGGCCGCGCCGCCCGCGGCCCCGATCGTGAAGTCGTCCGCAACGCTGCCGGCCACCCCGCTCTCCGACGTGGAGCGGCAGATCACCGACGACCGGGGCGTAAACCTCGGCGGCATCGGCAGCGGCATCTTCCCGATCGGGGGCAACGAGTACTGGACCGTCACCGATCGCGGGCCCAACGGCGAGGTGAAGGTGGACGGCGCGGACCGACGTACCTTCGTCGTCCCTGAGTTCACCCCCGCGCTGGTCAGGATCCGGGTCCAGGGCGACCGGATCGCGGTGCTCGAGACGCTGCCGCTGACCACCCCGGCAGGCGCGCCCGTCACCGGCCTCTCGAACCTCCCCCGCGACGAGAAGCCGTACGCCGCCGATGCCGCGACGCTGCTTCCGTTGAACCCCAACGGACTCGACACCGAAGGCGTGGTCCGCACCCCGGACGGCCACTTCTGGCTGGTCGACGAGTACGGCCCCTCGATCGTCGAGGCCGACGCCATGGGCCGCGTCGTCGCCCGGCACGTGCCCGCGGGCCTCGAGGACGACTACACCACGGCCGGGGTCGCGTACCCGGTGACCGGCAGCCTCCCCGCCGGCCTGGCCGACAGGAAGGCCAACCGCGGCTTCGAGGACATCGCCCTGCTGCCGGACGGCCACACCGTCGCCGTCGCGCTGCAGAGTTCGGTCGTGGTCAGCGGCGACAAGGACCGCACCGTCACGGAGCTGCTCACCTTCGACACCGCGACCCGCACCACCGTGCACGAATTCGGGTACCAATTCGACGACCCGTCCACCTTCGCCGCAGGGACCAGGGGGCGCGACCTGAAGATCTCGGCGCTGATCCCGCTGTCGCAGACCCGGGTCCTCGTCGAGGAGCGCACCGACACCGAGGCCCGCTTCCACGCCGTCGACCTCGACCCGGGCCGCGCGCTGATCACCAGCGCCGACAAGACGCTGTTCGCAAACCTCGCGGGCGTGGCGGGCGTGCCCGGCAAGATCGAGGGCGCCGCACTGCGCGGAAACCGACTGATCCTGATCTCCGACAACGACTTCGGCTTCGACGGCACCCGCGCCTACGCCGCGGGCCAGGACGTCGCAGGCAGCGGCCTCGAGACCGTACTGGTCGAGGTCAAGGTCGACGACGGCGCCGGGTCCTCGGATCTGCCGTTCCCGATCACCCCGCTCTCCTGAGCCCGGTTCGGGGCGGGCACTCGAGACGGGTGTCCGCCCCGAACGGCACTCGCGGTCAACCGGATTCCGGCGCCGGACGGGCATCGATCATGTCGGGGTCGGTGCCGTAGCGGGTGACGGTCGCGGCGGCGCGATTGCGCAGTGAGGTGCGCAACCACTGCGGCGCAAGGGCTTCCGCATGCGTGGCGAGTTGCCACAGCGCCCATTCGGCGTGTCTCGAGTCTTGGAAGGTCACCTCCATGCGCAGCCAGCCGTCTGCGTCGGATTCCTCGGCGAGGACGGCCAACGCGGTGCCCACCAGGTCCTTCCGCCGAGTCGGGTCCACCCGTGCCAGCACGGCGACCTGTTCGCCGCCGGTCCGGAACTGCACGGCGCGTTCCTGCCAGGCCCGGTCCAGATCGACCCGGTCCGGTCGCTGTGCGGGCTCGGGGAGCTCCACGGCTGCCAGGACCCGGGACAGCCGGTAGGTGCGGTCCGCACCCGATCTCGTGGCCAGCAGGTAGCCCTGATCGCGTGCGGTCACCAGGCCGATCGGATCCACCGTTCGCCACTGTGGTGTCTGGCCGGCGGCCGCGTAGTGGATGCGCAGCTTGTGTCCGGCGAGCACCGCGCGGCGGACCTCGGCCACGATGCCGTCCGGCACCTCCTCGGCGACCAGCCGGCGGGAGAGGAGGTCGGCCCCTGGGTCGATGAGCAATCGCTGGGCCGCGCCGGTGGCGGTGTCCCGATAGTTCTCCGGTAGCGCGTCGACCACCTTGAGCATGGCCGAAGCGAGCGCCGAGCCTAGGCCGAATGCCTGTGCGCCGCGCCGTGATCCGGCGACCAGCAGGGCGAGCGCTTCGTCGTGGTTCAGTCCGGTGAGCTCGCTCTGGAAACCGGGCAACATCGCGAAGCCGCCGTGCCTGCCGCGCTCGGCGTAGACCGGGACGCCTGCCGCGGACAGCGCCTCGATGTCGCGCAGCACCGTCCGTGTCGACACCTCCAGCTCGCGGGCCAGCGTGGCCGCGGACAGCCGACCGTGCTGGCGCAGCAGCAGCACCAGCGAGACCAACCGGTCAGCTCGCATGCCGAAAATTATGGCAGCAATACATGACACAAGGTGTCGTGTATTGGCTGCGAAGCTGGCCGGCATGACAAAGAAGATGGCCACCGAGCCGATGGACGTACGCACTCTCGATGACTCGACCGGAGCCGATGGGGCAATGAAACGGGCAACGGTCAACCCGTGGACGTGGTCGGCGGAGCTGGGCTATAACCAAGGCGAGATCGTCTCCGGACACACCAGGACCCTGTACTGCTCCGGACAGACCGCGATGAGCGGCGAGGGCAGGCCCCAGCATGCCGGCGACATGGCCGCGCAGTTGGCGCTGAGCATCGACAACCTGGAGGCCGTCCTCGGCGAGGCGGGCATGTCCCTCGCGAACCTCGTCCGGCTCAACGTCTACACCACCGACGTCGATCTGCTCTTTCAGCACTACGGGCTGCTGGCGTCGCGGTTGGGCGCCGCCGGGGTGGCACCGACCACGACGATGCTCGGGGTGACGCGGCTGGCGATCCCCGACCTGATGGTCGAGCTCGAGGGGACCGCCGTCGCGTGATGTGACCTCGCCGCCTCCGACGGGCAGTGCTTTCCGCTCGAGACACGAAAACGCCCCGCGAGCTCTCGCTCGCGGGGCGTTTGTCGCAGGTGAACCTAGTCGGCGGAACCGCCCTCGACGGGGGCCTCGCCTGCACCCGCCAGCGCCTCCGCCGGCGAATCGGGCACCTTGACCGGCTTCGGGCTGCCGGTGAACGTGAACTTCGCGTCCTCGCCGGAGCTCTCGCCGTCCCAGCCCTCGACGTCGACCAGCACGATCTGGCCGGCACCGAGCTCGTTGAAGAGGATCTTCTCCGACAGCTGGTCCTCGATCTCGCGCTGGATGGTGCGACGCAG
Source organism: Rhodococcus sp. UNC363MFTsu5.1 (assembly GCF_000686785.1). Lineage (NCBI taxonomy): Bacteria > Bacillati > Actinomycetota > Actinomycetes > Mycobacteriales > Nocardiaceae > Rhodococcus > Rhodococcus sp. UNC363MFTsu5.1. The sequence continues at coordinate 241,588 of NZ_JMLO01000004.1, read as the reverse complement.
CGGCCGCGCACCCAGGACCGGATCGAACCCGCGCTTGGCGAGCAGCGACTTCGCCTGCTCGGTCAGCTCGATGTCCATGTCCTTGTTCTTCAGCTGCTTCTCGACGCGGCTGATCATCAGGTCCACCATCTGGATGATCTGATCCTTGGTCAGCTGGTGGAAGACGATGATGTCGTCGATGCGGTTGAGGAACTCGGGCCGGAAGTGCTTCTTGAGCTCGTCGTTGACCTTGAGCTTCATCCGCTCGTAGTTCGACTCGCTGCCCGTTCCGGACGAGAAGCCCAGCCCGACGGCCTTGGAGATGTCCGAGGTGCCCAGGTTCGAGGTGAAGATCAGCACGGTGTTCTTGAAGTCGACCGTGCGGCCCTGACCGTCGGTGAGACGGCCGTCCTCGAGCACCTGCAGGAGGGTGTTGTAGATCTCCTGGTGCGCCTTCTCGATCTCGTCGAACAGCACCACCGAGAACGGCTTGCGCCGGACCTTCTCGGTGAGCTGGCCGCCCTCCTCGTAGCCGACGTACCCGGGAGGGGCACCGAACAGCCGCGAGGCGGTGAAGCGGTCGTGGAACTCGCCCATGTCGATCTGGATGAGCGCGTCGTCGTCGCCGAACAGGAAGTTCGCGAGCGCCTTGGACAGCTCGGTCTTACCGACACCGGAGGGGCCGGCGAAGATGAACGATCCGGACGGACGCTTCGGGTCCTTCAGGCCGGCACGGGTGCGGCGGATCGCCTTGGAGACCGCCTTGACGGCGTCCTCCTGGCCGATGATCCGCTTGTGCAGCTCGTCCTCCATGCGGAGCAGACGGGTGGTCTCCTCCTCGGTGAGCTTGAACACCGGGATGCCGGTCCAGTTGCCCAGGACCTCGGCGATCTGCTCGTCGTCGACCTCGGCGATGACGTCCAGGTCGCCGGAACGCCACTGCTTCTCCCGCTCGGAGCGCTGGGCGACCAGCTGCTTCTCCTTGTCGCGGAGGTTCGCGGCCTTCTCGAAGTCCTGCGCGTCGATCGCGGACTCCTTCTCCCGCCGCGCGTCGGCGATCTTGTCGTCGAACTCGCGCAGGTCCGGCGGCGCGGTCATCCGGCGGATGCGCATCCGGGCGCCCGCCTCGTCGATGAGGTCGATCGCCTTGTCCGGCAGGAAGCGGTCGTTGATGTACCGGTCGGCCAGGGTGGCCGCGGCCACCAGTGCGCCGTCGGTGATCGAGACGCGGTGATGCGCCTCGTAGCGGTCCCGCAGACCCTTGAGGATCTCGATGGTGTGCTCGACCGTCGGCTCGCCGACCTGGACCGGCTGGAACCGGCGCTCGAGGGCGGCGTCCTTCTCGATGTACTTGCGGTACTCGTCGAGGGTGGTCGCACCGATGGTCTGCAGCTCACCGCGGGCCAGCTTGGGCTTCAGGATCGAGGCCGCGTCGATGGCACCCTCGGCCGCGCCCGCACCGACCAGCGTGTGCAGCTCGTCGATGAACAGGATGATGTCGCCGCGGGTGTTGATCTCCTTGAGCACCTTCTTCAGGCGCTCCTCGAAGTCACCGCGGTAGCGGCTGCCCGCGACCAGGGAACCCAGGTCGAGGGTGTACAGCTGCTTGTCCTTGAGCGTCTCCGGGACCTCGCCGTTGACGATGGCCTGCGCCAGGCCCTCGACGACGGCGGTCTTGCCGACGCCGGGCTCGCCGATCAGGACCGGGTTGTTCTTGGTCCGGCGGCTGAGCACCTGCATGACCCGCTCGATCTCCTTCGAGCGGCCGATGACCGGGTCGAGCTTGCCCTCGAGGGCGGCCTGGGTCAGGTTCCTGCCGAACTGGTCGAGGACCAGCGACGTCGACGGGGTGCCCGCCTCGCCGCGGGTGCCGCCCGATTCGGAGGGCTCCTTGCCCTGGTAGCCGGACAGCAGCTGGATGACCTGCTGACGGACCCTGTTCAGGTCCGCGCCCAGCTTGACCAGCACCTGGGCGGCCACGCCCTCGCCCTCACGGATGAGGCCGAGCAGGATGTGCTCGGTGCCGATGTAGTTGTGGCCGAGCTGCAGCGCCTCGCGCAGGCTCAGCTCCAGCACCTTCTTGGCGCGCGGGGTGAAGGGGATGTGACCGGACGGGGCCTGCTGACCCTGGCCGATGATCTCTTCCACCTGGCTGCGCACGCCTTCAAGGGAGATACCCAACGACTCCAGCGACTTCGCCGCCACGCCCTCACCCTCGTGGATGAGGCCGAGCAGGATGTGCTCTGTGCCGATGTAGTTGTGGTTGAGCATCCGGGCCTCTTCTTGGGCCAGGACAACAACGCGCCGCGCGCGGTCGGTGAACCTCTCGAACATCGCTCTCCCTCACGTTCTTCTTGGGGTAGATCCCTACACGGAATCCACGAGCCGCACCTCTACTCTAGTGGCCAGTGGTACGACCTGCGCCGCCTCCATCCCATTCACTGCGGGACAGTGTGCCTGCTTACTGGTCCTAACGCAGCAGCCAGGGGTTTCGTTTCCGCTCTGCTCTACGCCAGCAGCGAACAGCGGCAGATGTCGACGTCACGGTCGCACACCTTTTCCCGAGATCGCACGGCGATTGGGCGCCCAACGCGTGTGCGACCGCGCCAAAAGGGGTGCGTCGCAGCTCGAACTCGAGCTCAGCCGGCGACGGGAGGCACGAACACGCACGGAACCTCGCGCTGATGCGCGGGGTCGAGCGCGTTGAGCACCATCGTCCGCGCGCGCCGTGCGCCCGCGATCGACAGGTGATCGGAGTAGTCCTGTTCGCAGCCGTCCTGCAGCACGATGTTGGTCGTCTGCGGGCCCGGCTCGATTCCGGAGGTGTACGGAACCACGATCTCGTCGTAGCGCGTGACGATGTTGGTGTACTCGATCCCGGGCACGTACAGGCCGCCGGACCGCATGTGGTCCACGAATCCCGAGCCGTGCATCATCTCGGGACAGGCCTTGCACGCGGGGAATCCCAGCTGGAACTCGTCGTCGACCCCCAACCCGCGCAGCGCGGCACCGAGGCTGAAGCCGTCGACTCCGTAGGTCCCGTCCCACGGCGGCGCCAACGACACGATCCGGCCGACCTTGGCCGCCCCGCCCCCGAACCTCGCGTAGTTGTTGGCCACCACGGTGCCCTGAGAGTGGCCGACCAGATCCACCTTGTCGGCCCCGGTCGTGGCGAGCACCCGGTCCACGAACGCCGCGAGCTGGTCGGTGCTCTGGTCGATGGGGAGCATGCCGCCGATCGCGCTCAGCGGCCACGGCAGATCGGCGAAGTTGCCGTAGGTGAGGGCAAAAACGCAGAAACCCTCGTTCGCCAGCATCGGCGCGTATGCGGCCCAGTTGTCCTGCCGATTGCCTGCGGTGCCGTGCACCAGAACGACGGGCGAGGGATGCTCCGCGGTCGGCCGGCACGACCAGTCGTTGCTGCCGGGTGCCGATCCGCCCGGATTGGTCAATTCCGGCAGAACGCCCGAAAGAAAGGTATCGGGTTCGGGGAGGGGCGCCGCGCCCGCGGCGACTGTGCCCCAGAACAAGGTGGCCGCCGAAATCAATGAACCGATCACAATTCGCCAGCGCATGGCACTCCCCTCGAGTTGCTCCCTCGTCCGCCCGCCCGATCGCGAGGCTAACAGCCCGTATGCGATGGGGCGGGCGAAACGAGAGCACAAACTCCAGGAAGATCAGTTGGCTTTGTTGTACGCCTCGGTGATTTCCGCCGAGATACGACCGCGGGCCGAAACCTTGTGGCCATTGCGCCGCGCCCACTCGCGAATCGCCGCACTCTGTTCGCGGTCGATCGCCACCCGACTCTTGCCGCCTGCCACCGCGGCCTTGGCACGCCGACGCCCGGTCGACCGTCGTGCGTGGGAAACCCAAACCTCAAGCTGCTCCCGCAGTTTTGCGGCATTCGCTGACGACAGGTCGATCTCGTAGGTGACGCCGTCGAGACCGAACTCGACCGTTTCGTCGGCGGCAGCCTCCTGGTCCACATCATCGATCAGGGTGACGGTGACCTTTTTCGCCATGGATCGAGTTTCCTTTCAATGAACTGCAATTTTGCGCTTCCCCGCGCCGGCTGCGACGAGTCTACGCCCATTCCGACGGACGCAATACCGGAGAAAAGCAATTCAGCAATTGAAAGAGGTCAGCGAGCCGAGGGCCGCACAATTGGGAAGAGGATAGTTTCGCGGATTCCCAATCCGGTCAACGCCATCAACAGACGGTCGATCCCCATGCCGGTGCCCGTCGTGGGCGGCATTCCCTGCTCCATCGCGGCGAGGAACTCCTCGTCAAGGGCCATCGCCTCGTCGTCGCCAGCCGACGCCAGCCGCGCCTGGTCGACGAACCGCTCACGCTGGATCACCGGGTCGACGAGTTCCGAGTAGCCGGTGGCCAGCTCGAACCCGCGCACGTAGAGGTCCCACTTCTCCGTCACGCCCGGCTCGCTGCGGTGCTGACGGGTCAGCGGCGAGGTCTCCACCGGGAAGTTCCGCACGAAGGTGGGCGCGAAGAGCTGGTCGCCACACTGGTGCTCCCACAGCTCCTCGACGAGCTTGCCGTGGCCGTACCCCTTGTCCTTGGGCACCTCGAGTCCGACCTTCTCCGCGAGGGCGAGCAGTTCGTCGACGGTCGTCTCGGGGGTGACCGACACCCCGATCCCCTCGGACAACGACGGGTACATCTCGAGCGTCTTCCACTCGCCGCCGAGGTCGTACTCGGTGCCGTCCGCGAGCGTCACCAGCTGGGTCCCGAAGGCGGCCTGAGCCACCTCCTGGATCAATTCGCGGGTCATCGTCGCGGAATCGTCGTAGGTGCCGTATGCCTCGTACGTCTCGAGCATCGCGAACTCCGGCGAGTGCGTCGAATCGATGCCCTCATTGCGGAAGTTCCTGTTGATCTCGAAAACCTTCTCGATACCGCCGACGACGCATCGCTTGAGGAACAGTTCCGGGGCGATCCGCAGATACAGATCGATGTCGAGGGCATTCGAATGGGTGATGAACGGGCGCGCCGCGGCGCCGCCGGCCAGCGTCTGCAGCATCGGGGTCTCCACCTCGAGGAACCCACGCCGCTCGAGCGCGTTGCGCAGCTCACGGACCACCGCGACGCGCTTGCGGGCCATCTCCCGCGCCTCGGGCCGCACGATCAGGTCGGCGTACCGCTGACGGACCCGCGACTCCTCGTTCATCTCCTTGTGCGCGACCGGCAGCGGACGCAGCGACTTCGAGGCGATCTGCCAGGCGTCGGCCATCACGCTGAGCTCGCCGCGGCGGGAGCTGATCACCTCGCCGTGCACGAAGACGAAGTCGCCCAGGTCGACGTCCGACTTCCACGCGGCCAGCGCGTCCTCGCCGACGGAGGCCAGGCTGATCATGGCCTGCAGCTGGGTGCCGTCGCCCTCCTGCAACGTCGCGAAGCAGAGCTTGCCGGTGTTGCGGACGAAGATGACCCGGCCGACGACGCCGACCTCGGTGCCCGTGGCCGTGTCCGGCTCCAGGTCAGGGTGCTGCGCGCGCACCTGTGCGAGCGTGTGGGTGCGCGGCACCGAGACCGGGTAGGCCTCCTGACCCTGCGCCAGGATCCGGTCCCGCTTCTCTCGGCGGATCCGGAGCTGCTCGGGGGTGTCATCGGCCTGCTGAATTGCTGCATCACTCACGGGTGACCAGCATAATGCGCCCTCAGTGAGCGGCGACGGCCGCGGCCTCCCGAACGTAGTGCCGGGCCCGCGTCGCGACGCCGAGCAGACCGGCGGAACGGAGCGCCTGGTACCCGCCGACGAGATCGGTCGCCCGGTGCAGACCCAGTTCCTGCAGGGCCGCGGCCGCCAGGCTGGACGTATAGCCCTCCGAGCAGACCACGATCCACTCGACATCGTGATCGACGGCCAGCGCGATGCGTGCGCTGCTCGTCGGGTCGAGGCGCCACTCGAGCACGTTCCGCTCGATCGCCAGCGCGCCGGGCAGCGCCCCCTCGGCGGCGCGCTGGGCCTGCGGCCGGATGTCGACGATGATCGCGCCGCGGGCGACGGCCTCGGCGACCTCGAACACGTACATGCGGCGGTAGCTCGCGCGGGCCTTCTCGAGCATCTGGTCGATGGTCATGCCGACTGTCCTTCCGGGAGATCGGTCAGCTCGGTGCGAGTACGTCGCAGGGTGCCCTGATCGGTCACCTCGTAGTAGGACATCGCCGAGAGCGGCGGCGAGTAGGCGTGCACGCTCAGCGTCGGAGCGGCCGGATCCACCGGGTCGCCTTGGGCCTGCATGACGTCGTGCACCCAGCCGAGCGGGAACGAGGCCTGATCGCCCGCGCCGAGCGTGCGGTACTTCAGTTCACCACCGCTCCAACGGTATTCGGCCAGCACACCGCTCAGCACGGTGAGCGCGCCGAGCGATCCGGCATGGTCGTGCAGTTCGGTCGCGAGGCCTGGCGCCCAGCTGATCAGCCAGACGTCGACGTCATCGTCGGCGTGCAGGCGGGTGGACCAACGCTCGTCCGTGGGCCACGAGCCGGCCCCCGGCAGCAGATCGGCGAAGCGGCCGTCGAGCACGTCTTGCGCGCCCTGATCGGTGATGCGCAGCAGGTCGGCAGGCCGCAGGCGGCTCGGCGAGGACAGTGCGGTGACCGGTGACGGCACCGAAGAAGAGACCACAGATGTGGAAAGCATGGGAGAAACTCCAGGAGGGTGAATTGGTCAAGGCCGTGAGACGTGCCTCAACGAGTCGAGGCGGCGTTCAGCCTCGACAACACTCCTGAGCAACCATGCGGCGATTCACGCCAACCAGTGTGGCACAGAACCCCGAATTGGCAAACCCTCCGTCCATCGGCGGTCAGGCCACCGGTGGGTGCTTCGCGGCCCGTCGGGCCTGGTTGCGCTCGTAGACGATCCGCAGGCCCTCGAGCGCGAGGTCCCGCTCGATGTGCGCGATCGTCTCCGACTCCGGCATCACCAGTGGGGCGCTCTCCCCCGTGGCGATCACGTTCACGTCGTCGCCAGCGAACGCGGGCACCTCGGCGCGCACCCGCCGCACGAGACCGTCCACCAAGCCTGCGAACCCGAAGATCGCCCCGGACTGCATGCACTCGACACTGTTCTTGCCGACCACCGCCCTCGGGCGCACCAGCTCGAACTTCCGCAGCGCAGCCGAGTGCGAGGCGAGCGCGTCCGTCGAGGTCTCCAGGCCGGGCGCGATCGCTCCGCCGAGGAACTCACCCTTCGCCGAGACCACATCGACACAGGTCGCCACCCCGAAGTCCACGACGATGCACGGCCCGCCGTAAAGGTGATGCGCGGCAAGACTGTTGACGATCCGGTCGGCCCCGACCTCCTTCGGGTTGTCGACCAGCAGCGGCACCCCGGTTCGCACACCGGGCTCGACCACCACGTGCGGGACGTGCTCCCAGTACCTGGTCAGCATCACCCGCAGTTCCCGCAGCACCGACGGGACGGTCGACAGCGCCGACACCCCGACGATCTGGTCCACTCGCTCCCCGAGCAGGCCCCGCAGCATCCAGGCCAACTCGTCCGCCGTCATCCGCGGATCCGTGCGCATCCGCCAGTCCCGCACCAACTTCGAATGATCACCCGTGCCGGTGAACAACCCGAGTGAGATGTTGGTGTTGCGGACGTCGACGGTGAGCAGCACGGCTACACCAGCGCCGAGGCGTCTTCGAGGGTGGAGAGCATCCGCGGGGTGATCAGGCCCGACCCCTCGGGGGCGTGCGCCGGGTCGGCACCGAGCTCGATGGCCTTGTTGTCGGCGTCGACGAAGACCACGCGCGGCTGGTAGTCGCGGACCTCCTGCTCGTTCATCACGCCGTAGGCGATGAGGATGACCAGGTCGCCGGGGTGCACCAGATGCGCTGCCGCACCGTTGATCCCGATCACCCCGGAGCCGCGCTCGCCCGCGATGACGTACGTCTCCAGACGGGCGCCGTTGTTGATGTCCACGATGCACACCTGCTCACCCTCGAGCAGGTCGGCGGCGTCCATCAGGTCCTGGTCCACGGTGACCGAACCGACGTAGTGCAGATCGGCGTGGGTGACGGTGGCGCGGTGGATCTTCGACTTCATCATGGTGCGAAACATGTTGTGTCCTTCGGGTCTGGCTGGAAATTCAGGTCGGTGGAGGGGCGCTCTTACCCGGCCGCTGTCGTCTGAGAGGTACGGGAATCCTCATCCCGTTCGAGGAATCCGGTGCCGACGGCGACGCCGACGTTGTCGATCAATCGGGTGCCACCGACCTTGGCCGCGACGAGCAGTCGCCCGTCCCCGCGCTCGGGCGCGGGTCCCAGGTCGACGCCCCGGACCTCGAGGTAGTCGACTTCCACCTCGGGGGTCGTCGCCAGCACCTCACGGGCGGTGGCGAGGATCGCCTCGGCTCCCCCTGCCGCCGCGTGCGCGCCGGCCACCAGTGCGGCGGAGATGGTCGCGGCCGCGGTGCGCTGGGCCTCGTCGAGGTATCGGTTCCGCGAGGACAGCGCGAGGCCGTCCTGCTCGCGCACGGTCGGGACGCCGTAGACCTCGACGTCCAGATTCAGGTCGCGGACCATCTGCCGGATCAGCGTGAGCTGCTGGTAGTCCTTCTCGCCGAAGTACGCGAGGTTGGGTCCGACGATCTGGAACAGCTTGTTCACGACGGTCAGCATCCCGGCGAAATGCGTCGGGCGGCTTGCCCCTTCGAGTTCGCTGCCGAGGGGACCCGCGTGGATCATGGTGCGCCGGCCTGCCGGGTACATCGCGGCAACCGACGGCGCGAACACCAACTCCACCCCGGCCTCGCGCAGCAGCTCGAGGTCCCGGTCCAGGGTGCGCGGGTACGCGTCGAGATCCTCGCCCGCGCCGAACTGCAACGGGTTGACGAAGATGGACACCACGACCACGCCGCCACGGAGCTTGGCCTGACGGACGATTTCCAGGTGCCCCGCGTGCAGCGCACCCATGGTCGGGACCAATGCCACCTGGCGTCCGACGCCGCGCAGCGCCTTGGTGACCTTGGTCAGCTCGGCGGGTTCGTGGTGCACGGTCAGTTCACCGCGTGCGTAGCCGTTCACGAGCGGCCCTCCAGGATCTCGATGAGTTCGGGCTTGGACCCGGCCCGCTGAGCGGACCGAAGCGAGAGGGCGCGGTAGCCGGCCGCGATCCGGGGGTCGACGTCCTGCAGGACCCGGAGGTGGGTCGCGACCGCCGCGGCGTCACCGCGGGCCACCGGCCCGGTCAGCGCCGCAGGACCGCGCCTGAGCGCGTTGTCGAGGGCGGCGGACAGCAACGGGCCCAGCACCCGCTCGGCCACCCCGTTTGGCTGGTCGTCGATGAGCTGCTGGCCGAGGAGTTCCTCGCCCGCAAGCGCGACGCGGAGTGCGGCGACGGCGTCCACGACGAGGGTGACCAGGTGATTGCTGCCGTGCGCGAGCGCCGCGTGGTACAGCGGACGGGCCTCTTCGCGGACCCGGACGGGCTCCCCGCCGATCTCGAGGACCAGGGACTGCGCGATCGCGTAGCCGATCTCGTCCGCCGCGGTGATGCCGAAACACGCGGAGGACAACCGAGCGGTGTCCTCGTCGTGCCCGGTGAAGGTCATTGCGGGATGGATCGCCATCGGCAGCGCGCCGAGGGCGGTCAGCGGCGCGAGCACACCGATGCCGTTGGCGCCCGAGGTGTGCACGACGAGGGTGCCCGGCTTGACCGAACCGGTTGCGGCCAGGCCGCCGACCAGGCCAGCGAGCTCATCGTCCGGGACGGCGAGCAGCAACAACTCGCAACGCGACGCCACCTCGGCTGCAGGCAGGATCTCGGTCTCGGGAAGCCTGGTCTCGGCCCTGCGAATCGACGCGTCGGATACCGCGGAACAGGCGACGACGATGTGGCCGACGCGCTCGAGCGCGGCACCGATCGCCGTTCCCACGCGTCCCGCCGAGACGATTCCGATGGTCAATCGTGCGGGCGCGGGGTCTTGAGTGATCTCGGAGGAGGTCACCGTTGTCCTCTCGTTCGTTCCAGTCCCGCAGGGCGGGTACCAGACGTTCACAGCGAGGATAGCCGCAGCGCCGGGACGGCCGCCATGGCGGAACAGAGTGATCTAAAGCACGCCCCGGCTCAGTCGCGACGGCGGCGACCGGACCTCGGCTCGTCCGCCTCGGCCTCCGCGCTCTTCATGTTCGCCATGATCTCGGCCACCGAGAGCCCCGTCGAGTGCGCGCCAACCGGAACGGCAGGCTCACCATCTCCCTCGGCCGCGGGCTCCGGCTCGGCGGCACGCCGCCGAGCCCTGCGGGACGAGACCTCGTCCGTAGGCGTGGACTGGGGTGTCGGCCCCGGCTCGGGCACCGGGACGGGCTCGGGTTCGGGCAGTGGTGCGGGGTCCGGGGTCGGCGGCACCGGCTCGGGAACCGGGATCGGCGGCACCGGCTCGGGCGGCGGCTGCGTGGCTGCGGGCTGCCGGGCGGGGCGCGGCGGGGGCACCTGCCTCGGTACGGGGAACGCCGCTGCCGGAGCGGCGGGCTCCGGTTCGGGTTCGGTCTCCCCGACAACCATGACCTCGGCGGTGACCGGGTCGTCGTCCGGAGTGGCGAACGTCGGCCGCGCGCCCGGGGCAGCCGAGTAGGCGGGGTCGGGGGTGAACGTCTTCGGCCGCGCCGCGCTCGCCAGCTCCGGGATCCGGGTGGCGTCGGCCTGCAGCGCGACCCGGTCGACGGGCAGCCTGCCCTCGAACAACACCTCGAGGCTGCCGCGCAGCGCCGCCAGCTCCGCCCGCAGGGCCGCGATCTCGGAGACATCGAGATTCGCCTCGCTGCGGACCTTGGCCTCGACGCCCATCTCGTACTCACGCCTTGCGGTGATCTCGCGCTCGAGCTGCAACTCGTACACGGTCTGCAGATCGCGCACCTTCGCCTTGTCTGCGGCGGATTCGCGGCGGTACTTCGTCATCGCGATGGCCGCGATGACCGCCGCCCACAGGGCGACGACCAGGCCGACACGCAGCAACTGGACGCTGTTGCTGAAGATCATGAACAGGCTCGCGATCACCGCCAGTGCCACCAGCGCGGCGACGAACATCTGGCTCGTGCTGCGCTTGTACCGCCGAAGCGAGGCCGCGCGACCAGAAACCGTCATGCAGCCGAGGATAGCCGTCCGTACCAACTACCCGCCGTCACAACGGGCCCAGCCCGTGTCCGGCCGGAGCGGAGCCGGCGTGATCCGGGAGGCATGTCCGCAGCGGAGACCGCCCGGAGATGCACGGCCGACCGGTACCGTTGCCAGAGAGGATTCACGAGACGAGAGGGACGGTGTGATGCCGCCCGGCACGCGGGCCAGAGCCATCGGGAACCTACCCATCGAACCGACGAGCTTCGTCGGGCGTCGGTCCGAACTCAGCGAGGCAAAGCGGCTGCTCTCCGTGGCCCGCTTGGTGACGCTGACCGGGATCGGCGGCGTGGGGAAGACCCGACTCGCATTGCGGGTGGCGGAGGACTCGCGGCGCGCGTTCGAGGACGGGGTGTGGCTCGTCGAGTTCGGGGAGCTCCAGGACGAGGCGCTGGTGCCCGACACCGTCGCCACCGCGTTGGGCCTGCGAGAACATCCGGCGCACCCGCCGCTGGTCCTGCTCACCGAGTACCTGACCACCCGGACCCTGCTGCTGGTGCTGGACAACTGCGAGCACCTGATCGACGCGGTCGCGAAGCTGACGGATTCGCTGCTCCGGTCCTGCCCGGACCTGCGGATCCTCGCGACGAGCCGCGAGCCGCTGGTCATCGGTGGCGAGGCGGTGCTGCGGGTGCCCGCACTGACGGTCCCCGACACCACCCCGAGCCTGCAGGCCATGGCCGGCTCCGAGGCGGTGACCCTTTTCGTCGAACGCGCCACCGCGGCACTGCCGGAATTCGAACTCTCCGAGGAGAACCTGGAGACCGTCGCGCAGATCTGTCGCCAACTGGACGGGTTGCCGCTGCCGATCGAACTGGCGGCCGTGCGGCTGCGCGGCATGTCCGCGGAGCAGATCCTGGACCGGCTGACCGACCGGTACCGGTTGCTGACCACGGGCAGTCGCGGTGCGCCGACACGACTCCAGTCGTTGCGGATGAGCATCGACTGGAGTCACGAGCTGTGCACGGAGTCCGAGCAGGTGCTGTGGCGCCGGCTCGCCGTGTTCGCGGGCAGCTTCGGGCTCGATGCGGCCGAGGGCGTCTGTGCGAGCGGCATCGTCGATCCGCGCGATCTGCTCGACGTACTGGCCTCGCTGGTGGACAAGTCGATCCTGATCCGCGAAGAGGCAGGCGCCGAGGTGCGGTACCGGATGCTCGAGACCCTGCGCGAGTACGGGCGCGAGAAGCTGCACGAGGCGGGCGAATTCGATGCAATGCTCCGGCGGAACCGGGACTGGTACGAGGGGCTGATGCTGGGAGCACGTTCCGAGTGGATCGGCCCCCGGCAGCCGGAACTGATGGTCCGGATCGCCAGGGAGCAACCGAATCTGCGCGAGGCCATGCAGTTCAGCGCGAAGGAACCCGGCGAGGAGGACCACGCGATGCGGATCGCCATCGCGCTGTTCCCGTTCTGGCTCTCCCGCGGCCTGCTCAGCGAGGGCCGATACTGGCTCGACCGCGCACTCGACCTGTCGGGAGAGGTCCCGACCACCCACCGGATCAAGGCGCTGTGCGCCAACTGCCTGCTCACCGGCAACCAGGGCGACATCGCGGCCGCGACGGCACAGGCGGAGGAGGCTCTCCGCCTCGCCGATGACCTCGGTGAGCCGGCGATCCGCGGGGTCGTGATGCATGCCGCCGGTTACCTGGCCGCCTTCGCGGGCGATCTCCCCCGCGCGGTGGCCGCTCTGGAGGAGGCCCTCGCGGTCTTCCGCACGCAAGGCAATCCCATCCGGCAGATCTCGGCCCTGCTCGGGCTCGCCGTGGCATACGGGCTGCTCGACGATCCCGCCCGGGCCATCGAGTACCAGGAACAGGCCCTCGCGATCAGCGGGGCCAGCGGCGAATTCGTCTACCGCGCCTACGCGGTCTGCGCCCTCGGGCTGGCGCTGTGGAAGACCGATCCGCAGCGGGCGGATGAGCTGCTCGAGAGGGGCCTGCAGCTCTCCCGGCAGACCGAGGACATGCTCGCGACCGCGATGTGTGTGGAGGCGAAGGCCTGGATCGCCATCGCCACGGACCGGGCCCGCCGCGCCGCGCTGCTGCTTGGCGCGGCGCGGACCATGTGGCAGCGGGTGGGCAGCCCGGGAGCCGTCGTGCCGAAACTGGAGTCGTACCACGAGGAGTGCGAGCGGCGGACCCGCCGAGCACTGAGTGAGTCGGCGTTCGAGTCGGCGTTTCGGGACGGCGCCAGTTGGACCGCGCAGGAGACGATCGCCTTCGCCCTCGGGGAGGACCTCGGAGAGGAGAATCCGGAACCGGCCGGTGCCGCGACGACCCTGACGCCACGCGAACTACAGGTCGCCGAACTGGTCGCGCAGGGCCTGACCAACAAGGCCATCGCCGCCAAGCTGGTGATCGCGCAGCGGACCGCGCAGGGCCACGTCGAGCACGTGTTGGCGAAGCTGGGATTCAACTCCCGTGCGCAGATCGCCGCGTGGGTCGTCGAGCGCCAATCCCGCTGAGCCGCCGCTAGAGCGCGGGCTCGTCCGGCGGTTCCTCCGGGGCCTTGCAGCAGTGCTCGAGCCAGAGCGCCGCGGCGACCAATGCCACGCCCGCAATGAGACCGACAACGGTGCCCGTGGTGTCGTCGGAGGCCGCCTGCACCGTCGAGCGCTGCGGCAGCAGATACAGGAGCAATCCGAGCCAGACTCCCGAGCTGGCGGCCCCCACCAGCGCCGATGCCTTGGCCAGCGCCACCGCGCGTGCCGCGGTGATCGGGTGGAGCTGGCGCGGGCCCTGCCCGAGCTGATGCCCCCTGACCCGCGACCGGATCATGAAGGCGACGCCCACCTCGATGGCGGCGACGGGGTAGAGCGAGGCCCCCGCGAACAGCGGGATCGGCGGAAGCGATCCGTAGAAGGCGCGAACCAGGAGCCAGGTCGCGATGGCCGCGAAGGCCGCGAGCCCGAGCAGGTCCCTGATCCGGGTCGTCGACATCATCGACACACCGCCATCACGGCCGCACCAACAGGAGATCGGTCCGCCGCACGCCGTCACGCTCGGTGGCGTCCAGGCAGCCGAGCAGCTCTCGTGCGGGCATCCTCGCTCCCTTCACGGTCAGCGTGGCATCTGGGTCGATCTCCAGCCACGGGACGAGCACGAACGCCCGCTCGTGGGCTCGCGGATGCGGCAACGTCAATTCCGGGTCGGCACTGACGAGGCCGTCGCAGTCGACCACATCGACGTCCAGGCTGCGCGGACCCCATCGCTGTTCGCGCACCCGGTCCGCGGCGGCCTCCAACTCCTGCCCGAGCCGCAGCCAGCCGTGGCAGTCCAGCTCGGGATCGTCGACGATCAGCGTCGCGTTGAGGAAATCCTGCTGTTCGACACCGCCCCACGGCGCCGTGGCGTACACCCCGGACACCGCGACCAGGCGATCACCGAGCGCGTCGACGACGGACCGCAGATTCTCGAGCGGGTCACCGAGATTCGACCCGATGGAGAGCACCGCGCGACTCATCCGCGCAGGCCCTTGCGGGAACGGCGCGCCACGACGGCGACGTCGACGAAGGTCAGCGGGATCGGTGCCGACGGCTTGTGGACCGTCACCTCCACCGCGTTCACCCGATCGTCGGTCAGCACCGCGTCGGCGATCTCCCCGGCCACCGTCTCGATGAGATCGCGCGACGGGCCTGCCACGATCGCCGCGGCCGTCTCGGCCAGCTCCCCGTAGTGCATGGTGTCGGCGAGATCGTCCGAGGCCGCGGCTGGCGCCAGGTCCATCCACACCGTGATGTCGACGACGAAGTCCTGGCCGTCCCGCTTCTCGTGCTCGAAGACACCGTGATTGCCGCGAACCCGCAGCCCTCGCAACTCGATTCGATCAGCCATCGTGCTTCTCCTCAGCCGCGGTCCACGCGTTCACCACGGCGATCGCGTCGAGGGATCCCCGCGCGTCGTGCACCCGCACGCCCCATGCTCCGCCCCGCGCGGCGAGCGCCGAGACGACAGCAGTCGCGACCTCGCGGCCGTCGGGTGCGCGGTCACCGTGCTCATCCGCGAGCAGGCTGCCGAGGAAACGCTTGCGGGAGGCCCCGATCAACACCGGGAAGCCGAGCGCGTTGAGCCTCGGCAACGCGCCGAGCAGCGCCCAGTTGTGTTCGGCGGTCTTCGCGAACCCCAGACCCGGGTCGAGGATCAGCCGGCTCGGATCGACGCCGGCCCGAACCGCGAGGTCGACCTGGGTGAGCAGTTCCTCGCTGACCTCCGCCACCACGTCGCCGTAGTGCTCAACCCCGCCTGCGTGCACGTACTCGCCGGCCGAGCGCCAGTGCATCAGGATCCAGGGCAGGCCCGCGTCCGCCATCACAGCGGCCATCGCCGGATCGGCACGGCCACCGGAGACGTCGTTGACGATCGTGGCCCCCGCCTCGATCGCGGCCGCGGCCACCGAGGCGCGCATGGTGTCGACGCTGACCGTGATGTTCTCGGCCGCGAGGGCCGCGATCACCGGACGGATCCGCTCGGCCTCGACCTCCGGATCCACCCGGGCAGCGCCGGGCCGGGTCGATTCGCCGCCCACGTCCACGACGTCCACGCCCAGCCGGCTCAGCGCGAGGCCGTGCTCGATCGCCGCGTCCCGGTCCAGGTAGCGGCCGCCGTCCGAGAACGAGTCGCTGGTGACGTTGAGAACACCCATCACCACGCAGCGGCCCGGCATCGGCACCGTCACTTGCGCAGGATCAGGTCCAGAGCCTCGGCACGCGAGGCGGCACTGGACTGCAGCAGACCGCGCACGGCCGAGGTGGTGGTGCTGGCACCCGGCTTCCTGATGCCGCGCATCGCCATGCACAGGTGCTCGGCCTCCACCACGACGATCACCCCGCGGGGATCGAGCTTGCGCACCATCGCGTCGGCGATCTGGCTGGTCAACCGCTCCTGCACCTGGGGACGCTTCGCGTACAGGTCGACCAGTCGCGCGAGCTTCGACAGCCCGGTGACCCGGCCGGTGGAGCCCGGGATGTAGCCGACGTGCGCGACACCGTGGAACGACACCAGGTGATGCTCGCAGGTGGAGTACATGGGGATGTCGCGGACCAGCACCAGCTCCTGGTGTCCCTCGTCGAAGGTGGTGTTGAGCACGGAATCCGGATCGGTGTAGAGGCCTGCGAAGACCTCCCGGTACGCCCGCGCCACCCGGGCCGGGGTGTCGAGCAGACCCGGCCGATCCGGGTTCTCGCCGACCGCGATCAGCAGCTCACGGATCGCGGCCTCGGCGCGCGGCTGGTCGAAGACGCGCCCGGTCTCGATGCACTCGAGCGGCGCAGCAGCGCCACGCTCATGGGACTCCACCGCGTCGCGCTCCTGTGACGTCGATGCGTCACGGGAATTCGCACCACCGAGTTGATTGACCGACACCCGACCGAACCTCCATTCTCGCCGACCGTTACCCACCGATCACGCCGGTGCGACGCGATCAGTGGGTAAGCCTAGTAACCGCCGGACTACTGCTGACCGTTCGGCCCTTCCCAGCGCTCGGTTGCCGGCCCGCCCTCTTCGGACGTGGCCTGCGGCGGATTCGCCTGCGGCGGGTTCCACTGCGGATACCCGCCGTACGGGTTCTGCGGGTTCTGGGCGTGCTGCGGCTGCTGCGGGTGCTGCGGGTGCTGGCTCTCGCCCGCATCCCGCGGCGGCCAACCCGGCGCCGACCAACCGGCGGGCGCACCGTAGTCCGGCATCGTGCCCTGCTGCGGCTGCTGCCGCGGATCCGGGTACGGCTGGTAGCCGCCGTTCGGGGCCGGCATCGGGTACCCGTTCTGGGGGCCGGGGGCCGGCGCGGTCGGCGGAACCGTCTCGCGGGGCTTGCTGAAGGTCGGCTGCCGCACCGAGTCGTCGGGCAACGGCTCGCCGCGCTCGATCGCCAGCTCACGCGGCGTCTTCACCGGAGGCTTGTCGGACGGCGTCCGGCCACCGAAGTCGTTGAACGCGGTGATCCTGGGCCGCTTCTCCACGCTCGAGAAGATCTGCTCCAGATCCTTGCGGGTGAGGGTCTCGCGCTCGAGCAGCTCGGTGGCCACCACGTCGAGCAGGTCGCGGTGCTCGTTGAGGATCGCCCACGCCTCGGTGTGCGCCGCCTCGATGAGGTTGCGCACCTCCTCGTCGATCTCCCGTGCGACCTCGTGCGAGTACTCGGAGCTCATCCCCATCGACCGGCCGAGGAACGGGTCGCCCTGCTCCTGCCCGTAGCGGACCGCACCCAGCTTGGCGCTCATGCCGTACTCGGTGACCATCGCTCGGGCGATCTTGGTGGCCTGGTCGATATCGGAGGAGGCGCCGGTGGTCGGCTCGTGGAAGACGAGCTCCTCGGCGGCGCGGCCGCCCATCGCCATCACCAGCCGGGCGATCATCTCCGAGCGGGTCATCAGGCCCTTGTCGTCCTCGGGCACCGTCATGGCGTGTCCGCCGGTGCGGCCGCGGGCCAGGATCGTGACCTTGTAGATCGGCTCGATGTCCGGCATCGCCCATGCGGCCAGGGTGTGCCCGCCCTCGTGGTACGCGGTGATCTTCTTCTCGTGCTCGCTGATGATCCGGCTCTTGCGGCGCGGGCCGCCGATGACGCGGTCCACCGACTCCTCGAGCGCCGCCTCCGTGATCAGGGCGCCGTTCTCGCGGGCGGTCAGCAGCGCGGCCTCGTTGATGACGTTCGCCAGGTCCGCGCCCGACATGCCGACGGTCCGCTTGGCCAGGCCCTCGAGGTCCGCGTGCTGGTCGAGCGGCTTCCCCTGCGAGTGCACCTTGAGGATCGCGCGACGGCCGGCCAGGTCCGGGTTGCTCACCGGGATCTGGCGGTCGAAGCGGCCGGGACGCAGCAGCGCCGGGTCGAGGATGTCGGGACGGTTCGTCGCGGCGATCAGGATGATGCCGGTGCGGTCGCCGAAGCCGTCCATCTCGACCAGCAGCTGGTTGAGGGTCTGCTCGCGCTCGTCGTGTCCGCCGCCGAGGCCTGCGCCACGCTGACGGCCGACCGCGTCGATCTCGTCGACGAAGATGATGCAGGGGCTGTTCTGCTTGGCCTGCTCGAAGAGGTCGCGCACGCGGGAGGCACCGACACCGACGAACATCTCGACGAAGTCCGAGCCCGAGATCGTGAAGAACGGCACCCCGGCCTCGCCTGCGACCGCGCGGGCGAGCAGCGTCTTACCGGTGCCGGGAGGGCCGTAGAGCAGGACACCCTTCGGGATCTTCGCGCCGAGCGCCTGGTAGCGGGCCGGGTTCTGCAGGAAGTCCTTGATCTCGTACAGCTCTTCGACGGCCTCGTCGGCGCCAGCGACGTCCGCGAACGTGGTCTTGGGCATGTCCTTGGTGAGCTGCTTGGCCTTCGACTTGCCGAAGCCCATCACGCCGCCGCGGCCACCGCCCTGCATCCGCCCCATCACGAAGACGAACAGGCCGAGCAGGATCACCATCGGCAGCACGAACAGCAGGATCGAGGTCAGCCAGCTCTCCTGGCTCACCTTGGTGTTGTACTTCTCCAGGCCCGCCTTCTGGACTTCGGTGAAGATCTGCTCGGAGGCGGCGCTCGGGTACTTCGCGAGGATCTGGTCCGAGTTGTCGGTCGCGTCGTTGCCCTGCTTCAAGGTGAGGCGGAGCTGCTGCTCGCGGTCGTCGATCTGCGCATCGGTGACGTTCTTCGCGTCGAGCTGGGCGATGGCCACCGAGGTGTCGACGTTTTTGTACCCGCGGGTGTCGTTACCGAAATAGCTGAACGCGTAAATGATCAGCAGGATGCCGGCGACAATCGCCAGGTTGCGAAACACAGTCTTGCGATTCATACAGGTTCAGCCTCTGCAGGCCAGTCCTTTCCAGTTCCGGTCGAGCACAGTGCGCCGGGTTCCGGCTGCTCACCGGAGGTTCAAGGTTACCGCGACCGCCGCGAGCAGTGTCCGTTAGCGCGGGCATCGGCCCGGAGCAGCTGTCGCAGCGGCTTCTGCCAAGTAGAACGCGCGGGCACACCGGATGGTTCCGTGAGCCCCGCCACCGCGGGCAGCCGGATCCGGATGTCGTTAGGCTGCGGCCATGACGCTGCCATACCCCGAGGTCCTGGCGGAGATCGAGCACTCGCAGGCGCGGTTGGAATCCGCGGTCGCCGACCTGTCGGACGAGCAGGCCCGCGGCGACTCGCTGCTACCGGGCTGGAGCCGCGGTCACGTCGTCACGCACGTCGCGCGCAACGCCGACGCACTGAACCGGCTGGCCGTTGGCGTGTTGTCCGGGACCCGGCCCGAGATGTACCCGGGCGGACGGGAGGCACGGGGCGCCGCCATCGAGGAGGGGGCGGACCGCCCCGTCGAGCTGCTGGCCGCCGACCTGCGGTTCGCCGGGCGACGGGTGATCGAATCGCTGCGGGAGATCGGGCCCGACCAGCTCGACACCCCGGTGTCGTGGCGCAAGCCCGTCACCGGGCGCGACATCCCGGTGCTGCGCTGGTGCGAACTGGAGATCCACCACCTCGATCTCGGCACCGGGTACACCGCCGGGAACTGGCCCGACGCGTTCGTCGAGGAGATCCTGGCGCGGGATCTGCCCGAGCTCGCCGCGGCGGCGCCCGATGTCGTGCCACCCGACCTGCCCAGGGCCGAGCTGCTGGCCTGGCTGGTCGGCAGGCCGACGCGCGCCGGGCTCCCCGAACTGCCCGCCTGGCCGTTCTGACCCGCGGCGCTCACCCCACCGCGACCCGTGGCCACGGCTGCAGTGCCTCCAGCTGTGCGGCCAGCGCGAGGATCCGGGCCTCCCCGCCGGGCGGCGCCGCGATCTGCACACCGAGCGGGGTCCCGGACTCGGGGTGCATCCCCACCGGCACGGTCGCGGCCGGCCAGCCGACCAGGTTCCAGACCGGGGTGAACGGCGCGTGACGCACGGCCGCCAGGACGTTCGAGATCCAGGATCGCTCGCTCCAACGATGCGCATCCAGCGGGGGCCGGGCCAGCGTCGGGGTCAGCACCACGTCGAAGTCAGCGAAGAACCCACGCAGCGCAGCCTTCATCCGCTCCACCTGCCGGGGCCTGACGAGCCCCCGCATCGCGTGCCCGACCGCGACGTGCGTCCTGGTGCGCGGCTGTAGCAACGATCGATCGAGCCCCTCTGCGTAGGCGGCCGTGCCTGCCGTCCAGCGCGACAGCAGCGGTATCGGGTTCAGCGAGTACGGCACCTTCGCGGCCGTGACCGTGTGCCCGGCACCGCCGAGCACCTGCGCGGTGCGCTCCGCCCCGTCCCGCCAGTGCCGGTCAACCGGCGTCATCGGCATCGATGACCCGGCCGCCACCGCGATCCGCAGCCGACCCGGCTCGGCGAGCTCCGCCAGTTCCGGGCGGTCCGCCATCACCGACAGCACCAGTGCGGCATCCTCGACCGTCGTCGTCAGCGGACCGTTCTCCGCCATCCCGAACCAGGAATTCGCACCGAGTTCGCGGGGCACGAGGCCGCTGCCGGGTTTGATGCCGACCAGCCCGCAGGCCGCGGCCGGGATCCGGATCGAGCCGAGGCAGTCGGAGCCGTGCGCCACCGGCACCATCCCGGCGGCCACCGAGGCGCCCGCCCCGCCGGAGGAGCCGCCGGCGGTCCGCTCGTGGTTCCACGGGTTCTTCACGATCGAGTCGTGCGAGTCGGTCGAGGGCCACACACACAGCTCGGGCAGCCTGGTCAGCCCGACCGGCACCGCGCCTGCCCGGCGCAGCCGGTCGAGCACGGGATGGTCCTCGGTCGAGGGCTCCACGGCGGTGGCGGCGGATCCGTTTCGCAGCGGATGCCCCACGATCGGGATGTTGTCCTTGATCGCGATCGGCACGCCTGCCAGGGGCAGCGCCGACAGGCCCGGCCGACCGGCCAGGGCCCGCGCTTCGGCACGGGCCTGCTCGCCGCGCACGACCACGAATGCGTCGAGCTCGGGATCGCGTTCGGAGATCCGGCTCAACGCACCCTCGACCGCGTCGACCGGTGACAGTGCACCCGAGCGCACCCGAGCCGCGATCGCGGCCGCGGTGAATTCGAGCTGAGCACCGGTGAACAGCGCGTCCACCGAGGAGTTGTACATACGCAATGACCGCCTCACCTGGTTGGTCATTCGATGGTGCTGCCTCACGACGCCGGTCTCCAGGCACCCAGGGGTTGGGATCGGGCACCCCACGGACGGCAACGAAGACCCCCGGTGTGGAGCGAAAACGGTTGCTGACACCCGACCGGAGTGCGATCGTTGCAGGGCAAGCCCCAACCATCCACGTCGCGCGGAGGTAGGCATGGCTGATGCAATCGTGGCCGAGGGACTGGTCAAGCGGTACGGCAAGGTCGTCGCCCTCGACGGGCTGGACCTCGCGGTGCCCGAGGCCACCGTCCTCGCGCTACTCGGCCCGAACGGTGCTGGGAAGACCACGGCGGTCCGGGTGTTCACGACGCTGCTCGAACCCGACGGCGGGCACGCCACCGTCGACGGACTGGACGTCGTCGCCGACGCCAAGGAGTTGCGTTCGCGGATCGGAGCGTCCGGGCAGTACGCCGCGGTGGACGAATACCTGACCGGATTCGAGAACCTGGAGATGGTCGGGCGCCTCTACCACCTCGGCACCAAGTTCAGCAGGGACCGGGCTCGTGAACTCCTGGAACAGTTCGACCTCGTGGAGGCGGGCGACCGGCCGGTCCGGGGTTACTCCGGCGGCATGCGGCGGCGCCTCGACCTGGCGGGGGCGCTGGTCGCGAACCCGCCGGTGCTCTTCCTCGACGAGCCGACGACCGGCCTCGACCCCCGGGCGCGGCTCGGCCTGTGGGATGTCATCGAAGAACTCGTCGCCGGGGGCACCACGCTGCTGCTCACCAGCCAGTACATGGACGAGGCGGACCGACTCGCCGACTCCATCGCCGTGGTCGACCGCGGCAGGGTGATCGCGAGAGGCACCTCGGACGAGCTCAAGGACCAGGTCGGCGGGGAGCGGATCGAGCTCGCCCTCGACCCGGGCGCCAGCCTCGACGATGCGCGGGCGGCACTGGCACCGCTGTCGGACGGCGACCTCCAGGTGGACCACCACGCCCGCCGGATCACCGTTCCGGTCGCCGACGGTTCGAGTGCTCTCGTCGAGGCTCTCGGCAGCCTGTCGAGGCGGAACGTGACCGTCACCGACGTCGCCTTGCGCAGACCCTCCCTCGACGATGTGTTCCTCGCCCTGACCGGCCACCAGGCCGACAGCACAGGGAGCGACACCGACGGGAACGACACCGAAGGTGCCGACCCGGTCGGCGAAGTCGAGCGCGTCGGTGGTGCCCACCGGAAGGAGCGTGCATCGTGAACGGGATCGAGATGGCGGTCCGTGACGGGGCGACAATCGCCAAGCGCAATGTCATCAAGATCAGGCGGGTGCCGGATCTGCTGATCTTCACGACCCTGTCACCGATCATGTTCGTGCTGCTGTTCGCGTACGTCTTCGGCAGCTCCATCGAGGTGC
Source organism: Rhodococcus sp. UNC363MFTsu5.1 (assembly GCF_000686785.1). Classification (NCBI taxonomy): domain Bacteria; kingdom Bacillati; phylum Actinomycetota; class Actinomycetes; order Mycobacteriales; family Nocardiaceae; genus Rhodococcus; species Rhodococcus sp. UNC363MFTsu5.1. Next base: position 219,041 of record NZ_JMLO01000004.1, on the reverse strand, counting down.
CGGGGATGTCGTACCGGGAGTTCCTGATCGCGGGCATCTTCACCCAGTCGGTGATCTTCGGCGCCACCTGGACCGGGCTCGGGCTCGCCGAGGACATCCAGAAGGGTTTCATCGACCGGTTCCGGTCACTGCCGATGGCCCAGTCCGCGGTGCTCGTCGGGCGCACCACCAGCGACGTGCTGATCAACGTGGTGAGCCTGGTCGTGATGTCGCTGGCCGGCCTCGCGGTCGGCTGGCGGATCCACACCTCCCTGCTCGAGGCCGCGGCGGCGTACGTGTTGCTGCTCCTGTTCGCCTACGCCCTGTCCTGGGTGATGGCCGTCGTTGGCCTGTGGATCCGCACGCCGGAGGTGTACAGCAACGCCAGCTTCATGGTGATCTTCCCGCTGTCGTTCATCGCGAACACCTTCGTCCCCACCACGAATCTGCCGACGGTGCTCCGGGTCATCGCGGAGTGGAACCCCGTCTCGGCGGTGACACAGGCGGTTCGGGAACTGTTCGGCAACACCAACCCCGCGCTCGTCGTACCGGACGTGTGGCCCCTGCAGAACCCGGTGGTGGCCTCCATCGCCTGGATCGTCGGAATTCTCGTTGTGTTCGTGCCGCTGGCGATCCATCGCTACAAGAAGGCGGTAAGCCGCTGATGGATCGGACCGGTCGGTCGATGCCCGCGGGGACGATCACGGGAGATCCGACGCGCAGGGGGCACGTTCGGACCCTCTCACCCGAACGGATGGACGACGAGCGCGCCGTACCGATCGGATCGATCGACGACATCAACGTCGGCCAACGCATCGACGACTTCGACCTGCTCATGGGGCTCGGCCGGGGAGCGTTCGCCCGGGTCTTCCTCGCCCGCCAGCGTTCCATGCACCGACTGGTCGCGGTGAAGATCTCGCAGGACCACGGCACCGAGCCACAGACGATGGCGCAGCTCGACCACGACTACATCGTCCGAGTCTTCGACCAGCGATATCTCGAGCAATTCGGGGTGAAACTGCTCTACATGCAGTACGTCCCCGGCGGCACCCTGCTCGCCGTGTTGCGCCGGATCCGAGAGAGCCCGCGGGAGCAACGCGGTGGCCAGTTGCTGCTGGACGCGATCGACGAGGAACTGAGAGCCAGGGGCGAGATCCGGCCAACCGACTCCAGCGTGCGAGCCGAGCTCGCCACGCTGTCGTGGCCGGAGACGGTCGCCTGGATGGGCAGGCGCCTCGCCCTGGCGCTCGACCATGCGAGCAGGCAAGGGGTGATCCACCGCGACATCAAGCCCGCGAACATACTGCTCACCGCCGAGGGAGTCCCCAAGCTCACCGATTTCAACATCAGCTTCAGCACCCAGATCGGCGGCGTCAGCCCCGCTGCGTACTTCGGCGGCTCGCTTGCCTACATGTCACCGGAGCAACTGGCTGCCAGGCATCCTCACGCGACCGGGAGCGCCGCCGACCTCGACACCCGCAGCGACATCTTCGCGCTCGGCGTCCTGCTGTGGGAACTGCTGACCGGTAGGCGCCCGTTCCGCGACGCGATCGATGCCGACGAGTCGGACACCTCGCTCAGCACCATGCTGGACCTACGCAGCAGCCGGATCGACCCGGACGTGGTGGCTGCACTACCGCCCGACTGCCCGGCCACGTTGCGCCGCGTGCTGTTGACCTGCCTCGCACCCGACCCTCGCGACCGGTGGCAATCCGGCGCAGATCTGGCGCAGCAGTTCGAGCTGTGTCTGGATCCGCAGGCCCGCGATCTGGTCGATCCGCCTCCGGGCAGCTGGCGGCTGCGACTGCGGCCGTGGTCGGCACCGATCATCTTCATCGGGCTCGTGTTCCCGAACCTTCTCGCGGGTCTCTACAACTACGTACACAACCGAACGCTGATCGTCAGCAAGCTGTCCCCTGCCGCTGTACAGCAATTCGGACTGTTCCAGCTGCTCATCACCGCGATCGTCTTCCCGGCAATGGTGGTACTGCTGGCCTACATGTGGCGTCGTCCGATCGCGGTGACCCGGGCGCTGTCCCGTGGGCGCACCTTCGACCCGACGACCCTCGCCAAGGCACGCACCGAAACCCTGCTTCTCGGCGCCCGCATGGTGATCGTCTGCTTCGGTGCGTGGTGGGTCTCGACAGTGGTGAACCTGTTCGCGATGCAGGTCGCCACCGGGGTCCCGCGGGGATCGTATGTCCACTTCCTCGGCTCGACGGTGGTGTGCGGCGCCATCGCGATGGCGTACCCGTTCTTCCTGGTCACGTTCTACATGGTGCGCTGCCTGTACCCGGTACTGCTGCCGCCCGGCATCATCAGCGGCGACGACACCCGGCGGCTGCGGGGGCTGGAGCGGCTCAGTACCCGCTATCTGGCTCTCGCCGCCTCCGTCCCGTTGCTCGGCATCGCGGGGGCGACATTCCTGCCCGCAGCCGACCTGGGGGCGATCGTCGTACCTATCCGGGTGCTCTGTCTCGGGGCGATCGTCGCGTTCATCGCGGCCTACTGGATGTTCCGGCAGCTCGAGCAGGACCTGCACGCCCTCGAACGCGTGGTGTCCGGCGAACCCGGTCCCGCATTCACCCTCGGCGGTCCCGCCCGAGCGGCGTTATCCTGACGAGGGGGCATCCCTCACGGAATCGAGCGCCACAGGCGCACGAGACAGTCCGAGGTTCTCGTGACGAAACGGACCATTCGACCGGCACCGGACCCTACGGTCGCGGCGCCATCATCGCCGGACTCGACGGTCACGGCGCAACCATCGCCCGACTCGACGGTCGTGGCGCAGTCCCCGGTCGCCCGTTTCACGGCCCAGTGGGAGGCCACCGGCACTCCCCCGAATCTCCCCGACTACCTCCCCGAGCGGGCGGACCAGCGACGCGACGCGTTGATCGAACTGATCGCGGTCGACCTGCGGTACCGCTGGCTGGATTTCGAGAAGCCCAAGCGCCTGGCCGCCTACCGCGAGGAGTTCCCCGAACTGAAGTCCGAGCCGTTGCCGCCCGCACTGATCCAGGAGGAGTTCCGTCTGCGTCGCCAGACCGGGCTCACCGTGGAGGCGAGCGACTACTCGCGGGACTTCCCGGAGGAGTCCCAGGTGATCGAACAATCGCAAAGTCCCAGCGTCGAGAAGTCCACACTGATCGCGAAGCCCGCCGCGGAGACGGCGCTCGACGACATCGACGTCGGCCAGCGGGTGGACGATTTCGACCTGCTGATGGGCCTGGGGCGGGGCGCGTTCGCCCGGGTGTTCCTCGCCCGCCAACTCTCGATGCAGCGCCTGGTCGCGGTGAAGATGTCCCACGACCACGGCACCGAACCGCAGACACTGGCCCAACTCGACCACGACTACATCGTCCGGGTGTTCGACCAGCGGGTCCTCGACGAACACAAGCTGAAGCTGCTCTACATGCAGTACGTCCCCGGCGGCACCCTGCTCGGGGTGCTGCGGCGGGTGCAGGCGACACCGCAAGAGGACCGCAACGGACAGTTGCTGCTGGACGTGATCGACGAGTCGCTCGAGGCCAAGGGCGAGATCCGCCCCAGCGACTCCAGCGTCCGGCCCGAGATCGCGTCCCTGAGCTGGCCGGAGACCGTCGCGTGGCTGGGCCGCCGGCTGGCGGAGGCACTGGACTACGCGGGCAAACACGGTGTGCTGCACCGCGACATCAAGCCGGCGAACGTGCTGCTCACCGCCGACGGGGTGCCGAAGCTCGCCGACTTCAACATCAGCTTCAGCGACGCCGTGGCAGGCACGAGCCCCGTCGCCTACTTCGGTGGGTCCCTTGCCTACATGTCGCCCGAACAGCTCGAGGCCTGCCATCCCGGCCTGCCCGGCACGGCGAGCGACCTCGACACCCGCAGCGACATCTTCGGGCTCGGGGTCATGCTGTGGGAGTTGCTCACCGGCTCGCGCCCCTTCGACGACAGCTCGGCGAGCGGTCAGTCGGAGAAGTCGCTGGAACGGATGCTGGAAATCCGCGAGCGCGGCGTCGGCCCGGACGCGCAGGCCACGCTGCCGCCCGACTGCCCGGCCGCACTGAAGCGGGTGCTGCTGACCTGCCTGTCGCCGGACCCGGACCGGCGGTGGTCGACGGGCGCGGAGCTGGCGCAGCAGTTCGAACTGTGCCTCGACCCCAGGGCCCGTGACCTCGTCGACCCCCCTCCGAGGAGCTGGCGGATGCGGCTGCGGCGCTACGTGATACCGATCACCGTTGCGGCCATGCTGGTGCCGAACGTGCTGGCGGGCGTCTACAACTACCACCACAACAAGTCGCTCATCGTCAGCAATCTGTCGCTCGAGGCCCAGCAGAAGTTCGAAGGGGTCCAGTCCGTGATGAACGGCATCCTGTACCCGATCGGCATCGCCGTTGTGGTGTACCTGAGCCGATATCCGATGCGGATGCCGCGCGGACTGCGCAAGGGCCGCATCTATGACAAGCAGACCCTGGCCAAGGCGCGCAGCGACACCCTGCTGCTGGCCGACCGGGCCGTCCTCATCATCTTCAGTGCGTGGCTGCTGGCAGGCATCACCTACCCGATCTCCCTACAGATCGTCGCGGGGCACCTCCCAGCGGGCGCCATCATCCATTTCATCGGGTCGCTTGTCGTGTGCGGGGCGATCGCGGTCGCCTATCCCTTCTTCCTGGTGACCTTCTACCTGGTGCGGTGCATCTATCCGATGATGCTGCCGCAGGGGATCACCAGCAGCGACGACGCCCGCAAACTGCGCGGGCTCAGCAGACGCAGCGTCCGCTACCTGGCGCTGGCCGCCTCGGTGCCCCTGATCGGGGTGGCCGGGGTGACCTTCCTGTCCCCCGACGAGATCACCTCCGTGATCGTGGCCGTCCGCCTGCTGTGTGTCGGGGCCATCGCGGCCTTCATCGTCGTGTACTGGCTGTTCCGGCTGTTGGAGAAGGACCTGCGTGCGCTGGAGCGGGTCGTCTCCCACGAACCGGCCACCCGGTCCGCATGACCGGCGGGGCGGTGAGGTCGTCACATCCAGTGGGTCGGTGAATGCATGTCTGAGCAAGCGGATCACGGAAAGCGCCCAGTGAGCGCGGTACTCGCGGGGCCGTATGGGCATCCGTTCCACCCGATGCTCGTGACGCTGCCGATCGGCGCGTGGGTCAGCAGCCTGGTGTTCGACGTCGCTTCTCGAATCGTCGGGGATCCGGGTTTTCTGACCAAGGGGTCGCTGTGGCTCATCTCCATCGGCCTGCTCGGTGCGCTGGCCGCAGCGACAATCGGATTCCTCGACCTCATGGCCATCCCGACGGGGACCCCGGCATTCCGAACCGGTGTGGCGCACATGTCGCTGAATCTCGCGGTGACCGTCTCGTACGCGGTGAACCTCGTGTGGCGCCACGCCGACTACGGAACCCCGGACGCAGTGGACATCGGCCAGCTCGCGCTCTCGGCAGTGTCACTGGCCGCATTGTCCATCGCGGGCTATCTCGGTGGCCGGCTCGTCTTTCGCGACGGGGTGCGAGTGGTGGACGAGGCGACTCAGGCCGACGCTTTCGAGCACCCTTCCCCACCCGACCGGCACCGTAGACCCGATCGGTCCACCACTGCCTAGGAGATGACATGGGTATCGCAGCTCTTGTGACTTGGCTGCTGACGGCCGCAGGCGGCTTCTACCTGCTCGCGACCTGGATCGCCAAAGGCGGTGTGCGGCAACCACGGAACAGCCAATTCCCTCCGGCCGTGATCTTCGGGCATTTCGTTCTGGCCGTGATCGGACTGGTCGTGTGGATCGTGTATCTCGTCGTCGACGAGGACGCCCTCGCGTGGACCGCCTTCGCGCTGCTGGTCCCGGTTGCCCTCCTCGGTTTCACGATGCTGATCCGCTGGATCCCCGTCTACCGCGCTGCCGGAGTGGGCGCGGGGAACGGCGGGGATTCGGCACCGGGCACGGCCCCGAACGGGGCGCCGGAGAAACACTTCCCGGTGGCAGCCGTCGCCGGCCACGGGTTCTTCGCTGTCGTCACCGTCGTGTTGGTGCTGCTGACGGCCCTCGGCGTCGGCTGACACCGCGCGCCCGTCAGACAGGCGCGGTGCGCTCCCACGGCCGCAACCGTTCCAGCTGCGCGGCCACCGACAGGATCAGCGCCTCCCCACCGGGAGGGGCGGCGATCTGCACGCCCAGCGGGGTACCCGACTCCGGATGGATCCCCACCGGCACGCTCGCCGCGGGCCAGCCGACCAGGTTCCACAGCGACGGGAAAGGGGCATAGCGGACGTTGGCAGCGAGGTTCGAGAGCCAGGACTTCTCGCTCCACCGCAGCGCCTCGATCGGGGACCGGGCCAGCGTCGGGGTGATCACCACGTCGGCATCGGCGAAGAGCCGGCGCAACGCGGCGTCCACCTTTCGCACCTGCGCGGGGTCGACGAACCGGATCAGCGCGCGTCCGGCTGCGACGTGCCTGCGGGTCCGCGGCTGCAGCAACGCCGGATCGAGTCCGGCCGCGTCGGTCGCGGCACCGCCCATCCAGCGCGCCAGGATCACCATCGGGTTCGCGGGATAGGGCAGCCGAGCCGTCGCGAGGTGGTGGCCGGCCCCGCCGAGCACCGCGGCCGCGCTCTCCGCGCCCGCCCGCCAGTACGGATCGACCCGGACCATCGGCAGCGGCGAACCGGTTGCCACCGCGATCCGCAACGGCCCCGGCTCGGCGAGGGTCGCCAACTCCGGGCGGTCCGCCATCACCGACAGCATGAGCGCCGCATCCTCGACCGTGGTCGCCAGCGGGCCGTTCTCGGCCATCCCGAACCAGGAGTCGACGCCCAATTCGGCAGGCACCACGCCGAGTCCGGGCTTGATGCCGACCAACCCGCAGCAGGCGGCGGGGATCCGGATCGAGCCCATCCCGTCCGCCCCGTGCGCCGCGGGAACCATGCCTGCCGCGACCGCTGCCGCCGAACCGCCGGAGGAACCGCCGGTCGTCCGGCCGGGGTTCCACGGGTTCCTGGTGACGGTGTCCGGGGTGTCGGTGCTCCCCCACAGGCACAGCTCCGGCACCGCGGTGAGCCCGACCACGACCGCTCCCGCCGCGCGCAGGCGCGCGACCACCGGATGATCCGCGGGCGAGGGCTCGCGGGAACTCGCTCGCGAGCCGTTGCCGAGGGGATGTCCCGCCACCGGGACGTTGTCCTTGACCGCGATCGGGACACCCGCCAGCGGCAGCTCGGCGAGGTCGGAGCGCGCGCCGACCTCGTCGGCCTCGGCAAGGGCCTGCTCGGCGCGGACCGTGACGAACGCGCCCAGCTTCGGGTCCCGCTCGGCGATCCGGGCCAGGGCCGACTGGACGGCGTCGCGGGGCGTCAGCGCGCCGGAGCGCACCCGCGCGGCGATGGCGGCGGCGGTCAGATCCGTGGACATGCCACGAGTATGGCCCGTCAGCCGCCGTAGACCGTGGGTTCGAGCGTTCCGATGTACGGCAGGTCGCGGTACCGCTCGGCGTAGTCGAGGCCGTAGCCGACGACGAACTCGTCGGGGATGTCGAAGCCGACGTTCGCGACCTCGACGTCCACCTTGATGGCGTCCGGCTTGCGGAGCAGGGTGACCACCTCGAGCGAGGCGGGGTTGCGGGTGCGCAGGTTGCGCATCAGCCAGGACAGCGTGAGACCGGAGTCGATGATGTCCTCGACGATCAGCACGTGCCGTCCGGCGATGTCCTTGTCCAGGTCCTTGAGGATCCGCACGACACCGGACGAGGAGGTCGACGAGCCGTAGGAGCTCACGGCCATGAACTCCATCTGGGTCGGGATCGGCAGGGCCCTGGCCAGGTCGGTCATGAAGAAGACCGCGCCCTTGAGGACACCGACCAACAGCAGATCGCCCTCCGGCGCGCCGACCGGATAGCGCTCGGCGATGATCCCGGCCAATTCGGTGATCTTGTCCTGGATCTGGTCCTCGGAGATCAACACCGATGCGATGTCGCCTTCGTACACGGCGCGAATCCCTTCGTTTCGACTGACCTGGTCATGGACGGAACTGTTCATTCACCGGTCGGGGCCGATCGCTGTCTGCCCGAGCGCTAGCCTGCCATGCCGCCGCGACAGCACCAACCTGGCTCCCGGACTCCCCCCGCCGACCGCGACGCCGCCCTGCCCGCGCCAGCGCCCGATCAGGTCGTCCGCGGCCCGCAGCTGCCGGTCGGTCAGGTCCCGCGCACCGTTCCCGAGCAGCCACAGACGCAGCGCCCTGCGTCGCACGGCCGGATGGATGTCGACGAGCCCCGCCACGTCCAGCCCGCCCTCGGACTCCGCGTCGGCGAGCACCCGGACCGCGATCGCATCGAGCACCTCGCCGTCCTCGCGCAGCTGGTCGGCGGTGCGGGCCAGGGCCTGCGCCACGCCGCCGCCGAGGATCTGTTCGAGCAGCGGCAGCGCCTCCGAGCGCAACCGCACCCTGGTGAACTCGGGACTGAGGTTGTGCGGATCCCGGTACGGGTCGAGCTCGAGCTCCTCGCAGGCCCTGGCCGTGACGCCGCGGCGCACCGTGAGCAACGGCCTGCCCCATGGCGCGTCGAAGTCGCGCATCCCGGCGAGCGAACGCGGCCCCGAGCCGCGGGCAAGCCCGAGCAGCACCGTCTCCGCCTGGTCGTCGAGGGTGTGCCCGAGCAGTACCGGCCTGCCTGCCCTGGTGTCGCCCAGCGCCGCGTAGCGGGCGCGGCGGGCGGCCGCCTCCAGCCCACCGTCGCGGTCGACGCTCACCGCCAGCACCCGAGCCGAGGCGCAGCCGAGGTCGAGGGCGCGGGCCGCGGCCTGCTCGGCCACCGCACCCGAACCCTCCTGCAGCCGGTGGTCGACCACGAGGGCGTGCACGGGTCCCGCCTCGGCGACCGCCGCGGCGGTCAGCGCCAGCGAGTCGGCCCCGCCCGACAGGGCCACCGCGACACCCGTGTCCGCGCCGTGTGCGGCGACCCAGCGCCGGACGGCGTGCCGCACCTCCAGCAACGCCGGTCCCTCCGGCAGCAGCCGCGGGCGGCTCATGCGAGGACCCGGGCGATCCAGCTCTCGGGGTCGTCGATCTCGGCCGTCAACGGCAGGGTGTCGGGTCCGGTCCAGATCGCGTTGAACTCGGCCATCCCGACCCGGCCGACGACGGCGTCGACAAATGCCTTGCCGCGCACGTACTGGGCCATCTTGGCGTCCATCCCGAGCAGCGCGCGGACCAGCCGTTGCAGCGGGTTCACCTGCCGGGCGCGACGGCGGTCGAACGCCCGCCGGATCGCCACCACCGACGGCACGACCGCGGGCCCGACGGCGTCCATCACGTGGTCGGCGTGCCCCTCGAGCAGCGTGCCGAGCATCAGCAACCGGTCGAGGGCCGCCCGCTGGGACTCGGTCTGGGTGGCGCGCAGCAACCCGAGCACCCCGCGGTCCTCGGGAGCGGCGTTGTCGCCCCGACGCTGACGCAGCACGGTGGTGAGCCTGCCGAGCAGGTCGGCGACGGACTCGTCACCGCCCTCACCGATCGACGCGACGTTGTCCCGCATGTAGCCGGCCAGCCAGGGCGAGGAGGAGAACTGGACCCGGTGGGTGACCTCGTGCAGGCACACCCACATCCGGAAGTCGCTCGGCACCACCTTCAGTGCCCGCTCGACGCTGACCACGTTGGGCGCCACCAGCAGCAGCGTGCCGTGCTCCCCGGTGAAGGGGTCGTACTGGCCGAGGATCGCCGAGGACAGGAACGCGAGCATCGCGCCCGCCTGCAACCCGGCGGGCACACCGCCGAGCAGGCCGCGGTCGGTGACCGCGTCGTCCCCTGTGAGGTTGGCCATCGATCGGGCCGCGGCGCGGATCCAGCCGGGCCGGTCCACCACCTGCGCCTCGGGAACGGGCAGCCCGTCGGCCAGGCCGGTGACGTTCCGGACGGGGCCCTCGGCGCGGATGGAGGCCGCGGACAGCTCCGCGACCGCCGCCTCCGCGGAATATCTCGTGGTGCTCGGGCCCGGCTTGGTCAGCCGCACCCCGGTTCGGGAAGCCAGGTCCCAGTCGACGACGCCGGCGAATCCGCCGGATCGTGGTGAGTTCGCCGCCTCGCGGCTCACAGGCACCCGCAGGAACGCAGGGCCGACGCGATCGCGTCGAGGGCGGGGCGACTGACGTCCGGCGGCCGGTCATTGGACATCAGCGCGAAGGTCAGCACCCGGTTGTCGACGTCGGTGACGTAACCGACCAGCGCGCTCGCATTGGACAGGGTCCCGGTCTTGGCCCGGACCCACCCGGCACCGCGGCGATCGCCCGAGGCGTAACGATCGGACAGCGTCCCGGTGGCCCCTGCCACCGGCAGGTAGTCCAGCATCGGCCGCAGTCGCGGGTCGGCGTCGCCCGCGGCGTCGGTGAGCGCCTGGTCCAACAGCCGCGCCGGGATGCGGTTGTCCACCGAGAGTCCGCTGGCGTCGTGCAGCGTCATCCCGTTGGTGTCGATGCCCGCGGAGCTCAGGGTCTGGCCGATCGCGGTGACCGCACCCCCGAACGAGGGTTCGGTCCCGACCGCGGTGGCGATCTCCCGGCCGATGGCCTCGGCGAGCACATTGTCCGAGTGGCCCATCATCTGACCGAGTCGGTCGCGCAGGGCGGCGGATTCGACGGAGGCCAGCGGCGCCGCGCCCGGCGGCGCGATCCCCGGGGTGACCTTGGCCGGGTCGACGCCGAGCGCGGCGGCAAGCGCGCGGCCGGTGTCGAGGGACGCGGTGGCGGTGCGGGGCGACTCGTCCTCGATCGGGTTGAGCCGCCCGCCGTCGAGCATCAGCGATTCGATGGGCGCGATGTAACCGGCGCCGATGTCCGCGGGGAACCAGCCCTGCGCCATGGTCGGCCCGGCGTACGCGCTGGTGTCCACCACGATGCTGTCCACGGGTGTCCCGGCGCCCCGGATCTGGGCGGCCAGATCCTCCACGCGGGGCGCGCCCGGGTAGAAGCCGGGCTGCCCTGCCGGCTGCGCGGTGAGGGTGGGGTCGCCGCCGCCGATCAACACGATCTGGCCGGGCACGGCGCCCTGCACCACCCTGGTGGCCACCCGGTGCTCGGGGGGCAGGGCGAGCAACGCCGCGGTCGCGGTGGCGATCTTGGTCGTCGACGCCGGGGTCATCGGAGCCTCGGGACGCTGGCTCCAGAGCACGGTGCCGGTCGCCGCATCGGACACGGCGCCGGTGAAGTTGCCGAGACCGGGGTCGGCAAGAGCCGGGCCGAGGACGGCGGCGAGGGCGGCGGGATTCGGCACGGGGGCGTCCGCGGGAACCGGCGCGACCTTGGGGTCGGGCAGGATCGGCGGCGGCTCCGGCATGGTCGTGGTCGCCGCGTCGGCCGACGAGTCACCGTCGAATCGCTGGCCGGCGAACACCGCAGCGCCCGCGCCGACGACGAGGACCAGCCCCGCGGACAGGAGGAGCCGGACCCGCTTGCGCCGTCGCGCCGCCAAGGACCCCAGCTTCCGGTCCTTGGATCCGAGCTTTGCCAACACCCCTCCGTTTGTTTTTCCGGCCCGCCGCTGCGCCGCAGGTCCGTCTATGTACCTCCACATTATCCCGGACCGGCTACCCTGACCCCGCACCATCCACCGAGACAAAGCGAGGAAGAGGCGTGGAGTTCGACGTCACCATCGAGATCCCCAAGGGTCAGCGCAACAAGTACGAGGTCGATCACGAGACCGGCCGGGTCAAGCTGGACCGCTACCTCTACACCTCCTTCGGCTACCCCGCCGACTACGGCTACATCGAGAACACCCTCGGCGAGGACGGCGACCCGCTGGACGCGATGGTGCTGCTGCCCGAGTCGGTGTTCCCCGGCGTGATCGTCGAGGCCCGCCCCGTCGGCATGTTCAAGATGGTCGACGAGGCAGGCGGCGACGACAAGGTGCTGTGCGTGCCCGCGGGCGACCCGCGTTGGGACCACATCCAGGATCTCGCCGACGTCTCGCAGTTCGAGCTGGACGCGATCAAGCACTTCTTCGTGCACTACAAGGATCTCGAGCCGAACAAGCACGTCACCGGCGCCGACTGGGTCGGCCGCGCGGAGGCCGAGAAGGTCATCACCGAGGCCATCGAGCGTCTGAAGGCCAACGGCGGCCACTGAGCCCACATCGCCGAAAGTGTGGGATTCCGCCCGTTTTCCGGGTGGGATCCCACACTTTTTTCGTTTACCCGAAAGCGAGACCGGGCGGCGGTCGCTCACCCATGTCCGCTGGTTGTCGCCCTCCACCACTACCATTCGCCGGGTGACCGGATACGACGACGATCTCGACTACCTCGACACCTCGACGCTGCCGCCCCGCCAGCAGCGGATCCTGACTGTCATCCGAGACTTCGTTGTCGAGCGGGGTTACTCGCCAAGCGCCAGGCAGATCGGGGACGCGGTGGGCCTGCGCTCCTCGTCGACGGTGTCGAAGCATCTGAAGAGCCTGGAGGAGAAGGGCTTTCTGCGGCGCGGCGACTCGGTGTCGCGGCCGATCGACGTGCGTCTGTTCCTCCGGGGATCGGCGACGCGGGAGTCCGCCGAGGGCTCGGTGAGCGTGCCCGTTGTCGGTGACATCGCGGCAGGCACCCCGATCCTCGCCGAGGAGCATGCCGACGACATGCTGACCCTGCCGCGCGAACTGGTGGGCTCCGGCACGGTTTTCGGCCTGCGCGTGCGCGGCGATTCGATGGTCGATGCCGCGATCTGTGACGGCGACATCGTGGTCGTGCGGCAACAGCACGAGGCACATTCGGGTCAGATCGTTGCCGCGATGATCGACGGCGAGGCCACCGTCAAGGTGTACCGCCGCAGGAACGGGCACATCTACCTCGAACCGCGTAACCGTGCCTACGAGGTCATCGACGGCGACGAGGCCGTGGTGCTGGGCAAGGTCGTCTCGGTGATGCGCCGAATCTGAGCCACGCCGACGCACGAGGGGCCCCGCCCGGCTACCGGACGAGGCCCATCGTGCACATTCCGTTCCTACTCCTCGGCGCCCTCGCCGGATTCCTTCCTCGCCGCAGCCGAGGCCGCCAGTCCCCCTGCCGTGCGCAGCGGGACCTCCTTCCAGAAGAAGACCAGCACCAGGGCGACCAGCGCGACACCGGTCACCGACAGGAACACCGTCGACATCGACTCGGAGAACCCGACCTTGAAGGGTTGGGCGAGCGCCGGGCTCAGCTGCTGGATGATCGAGCTGTCCTCGAGTACCTGACCCGCCGAGGTCACGTCCTGGTTCGCCAGCCCGGTCGACAACGCCACATCGGCCGGGTTCGAGCTGTGCAGGCCGTCCACGACCGCCTGCTGGAAGGCCGGATCCTTGGCGGCCGAACGCAATTCGTCGCTGATGTTCGGGGTCAGCTGCGTGAAAAGGATCGACAGGAACACCGCGACGCCGAGGGTGCCGCCGATCTGCCGGAAGAAGGTCGCGGCCGCGGTCGACACCCCCATGTCCTGCGGGGGCAACGCGTTCTGGATCGCCAGCGTCAGCGGCTGCATCAGGTTGCCGAGACCGAAGCCGGTGATCGCCATGAAGACCATGACGAGCGGCAGCGCCGAGTCCGCGTGCACGAAGTGCAGCAGGAACATGCCGAGCGTGAGCAGCGAGGCGCCGATCAGCGGGTACGCCCGGTAGTGCCCCGTCTTGGAGATCCGCTGACCCGAGATGATCGATCCCGCCATGAGTCCGAGCACCATCGGCAGCATCTGCATGCCCGCCAAGGTGGGGCTCGACCCGCGGACCACCTGCAGGTACTGCGGCAGCAGCGTGATGCCGCCGAACATCGCCGCACCGACGACGATCGAGATGACCACGCCCATCGCGAAGGTGGAATTGCGGAACATCCGCAGCGGGATCAACGCGGCGTCGCGCATCCCCCGTTCCACGAGGATGAACCCGAGCACGCCGAGCACACCGATGACGTAGCAGGCGATCGAAAGGTTACTGCCCCAGCCCCATTCGCGACCCTGCTCGGCGACCACCAGCAGGGGGACGATGCCGATCGCGAGGACGAGCGCGCCCCACCAGTCGATCCGCACCCCTGGTCGGCGGACCCTCGGCAGGTGCAGCACCTTCGAGACCACCGCCAGCGCGAACACGCCGATCGGGACGTTGACCAGGAAAACCCAACGCCAGCCGTCGATTCCGAGGATGGTCTCCTGGCCGGCCAGCAGGCCGCCGAGCACCGGCCCCAGCACGCTGGACGTGCCGAAGACCGCGAGGAAATAGCCCTGATACTTGGCGCGTTCGCGCGGTCCGACGATGTCACCGAGGATGGCGAGTGCCAACGACATCAGCCCGCCAGCGCCGAGGCCCTGGAAGGCACGGAACGCCGCCAGCGCGTACATAGACTGGGCGAGGGTGCACAGCAGCGAGCCGAGCACGAAGATGACGATCGCGGCCATGAAGAACGGCTTGCGGCCGTACATGTCGGACAACTTGCCGTACAGCGGGGTGGAGAGCGTGGCGGTGATCAGGTACGCGGTGGTCACCCACGCCTGCAGCGCGTAACCCTGCAGGTCGTCGGCGATCGTCCGGATCGCCGTCGAGACGATGGTCTGGTCGAGCGAGGCCAGGAACATGCCCAGCATCAGTCCGCTCAGGATGACCAGGATCTCGCGGTGGCTGAACTCTCCCGCGACGGGCGCGGGGGCGGTCTGTTCGGGCGACTTTGTCATCGAACGCCCCGCTCCGGCGAAAACACGGGACGCATCCGCTCGTAATCCGTCACGAACCGGTCCATCAGGCGCGCGAAGTCCTGCAGGTCCTCGACGGGCCAATCGGCGAGCATCATCCCGAGCCGCTCATTGCGCAGGTCGCGGATCCGGCCCGCGGCGGCCCGCCCTGACTCGGTGACGGCCAGCACGCTGGCCCTGCCGTCGGTCGGATCGGCCTGGCGCTGCACGTGCCCGCGTTCGACGAGCTGTGCCACCTGGCGGCTGACGGTCGACGGGTCGGTGTACATCGACTCCGCGAGCGCGCCCGACCGCATCGGCCCGTCCTTGAGCAGGCGGAACAGGCAGGCATAGGCCGCCGGGTCGATCCCGTCGGTGGACTTGGCGTGGGCGATGGTCCGGTCCCGCACCCGCTGCAGCCGAACCAGGTAATTACCGATCTCGTCGGCGTATGGCTCGATCTCGTCTCGCATCACGCACCCCAATGCTTGCGTCACTCAACTAGTTTCCGGCCGCAAGTATGTGACGGGGGCACGCCGTTGGGCAAGCGGCGACGGTGGGAACCGGCATCCGGTCGGCCGGACGCCGGTTCCCACCGTCGAGGGAAGGGAGGTCAGCGACCCTTGAAGTCCGGGGTGCGCTTCTGGAACACCGCGGCCATGGCCTCGCCGATGTCCTCGGAGGCGAGGAACGCCGCGTTCCATGCCGCCACGTACCGCAGGCTGTCGTCCACCCCTGCCGAGCGGCTGTGATCGAGCACGTCCTTGATGCCCTGCACCACCAGCGGCGGGTTCGCGGCGATCTCGGCTGCCGTCGCGTGCGCGGCGGCCAGCACGGCGTCCGCGTCGGCGAACACGTCGTTGACCAGGCCGATCTTCTCGGCCCGCGCCGCGTCGATGTCCTTGCCGGTGAGCGCGAGCTCGCGCATGTGGCCGTCGCCGATGATCGCGGGCAGCCGGGCGAGGGTGCCCATGTCCGCCACGATCGCGACCTTCACCTCGCGAATGCTGAACTTCGCATCCGCGCTCGCGTACCGGATGTCGGCCGCGGTGACGAGGTCGACGGCGCCACCGATGCACCAGCCGTGGATGGCCGCGACGACCGGCTTGCGGCAGTCGGCCACGGCGTTGATCGAGCGCTGCATCTTCTTGATGTCGTCGTGGAAGGCGGTCCGCGGTGCGGCCTGCGCCTTGTCGCCGAGGACCGGCGCCATCATCGGGGCCATCGCCGCGAGGTCGAGGCCGAAGGAGAAGTGCTTGCCCGATCCGGCGAGGACCACCGCCCGCACCTCGGGGTCGGCGTCCAGCTCGGCGAAGATCAGCGGCAGCTCGCGCCAGAAGTCGGGACCCTGCGCGTTGCCCTTGCCGGGCCCGATGAGGGTCACCTGCGCGACGCGGTCCTTGCGTTCGACGGTGAAGGCATTCCAGGTCTGCTCGGTCATTACTCAAGAGTAACAATCCCCGGCGGCGCACGTTAAGGCTGCGCAAACTCCGCCCACGGGGTCTTTTCCGGGGTCAGACTGAGGCGCAGAATCGGCTTTCCGGGGCCGGGTGAGATCGGAGATGCCATGTTGATGCATCAGGGGATCGGGCTCGACAGGTTCAACGCGTTGTCCGAGCGGGGCGCGGTGCACGCGCTGTTCGAGTGCTGCTGCTCGGCGACCTGGGCCCGGCAGGTCGCGGCGGGCAGGCCGTACGGCTCACATCACGACCTGCTCACCGCGGCGGACTCCGAGCTGTTCGAGCTGTCCGAGGCCGACATCGACCGGGCCCTCGAGTGTCATCCCGGGATCGCCCGCCGGGCCCAGACCACGGCCTCGAGCCAGGAGCAGTGTGCGGTCTGGGCGCCGGACGAGGCCACCATGTCCGCGGTGCTGGCGGCGACCGCCCGCTACGAGGAGAGGTTCGGGCACGTCTACCTGTGGTGCGCCGCCGGTCGCGATGCCACGGCCCTGCTCGACGACCTCACCAACCGGATGGGTAACTCCCCCGACACCGAACTCAAGACCATGCTCGGCGAGCTCGCGAAGATCAACCGGATCCGGATCGAGCGGATGCTCGGCCCTGAGGGCGGCTACGTCGACTACTGACGCGCGGGCACGGCGCTGAGGCCGACCCTCGTCGCGAACACGGCCGCCGCCGTCCGATTCGGCGAGCCGGTCTTTCGCAGGATGTTCTCGACATGGGTTGCCACCGTGGCGGCGCCGACACCGAGGTCGGCGGCGATCTGGGCGTTCGATCGGCCACCGGAGACGAGCACGAGCACCTCCAGCTCGCGCAGCGTCAACTCGGCTGGGGCATCGACTCCGCGGTACCGGACGAGCGTGCCGGCCCGGACCGCCTCCAGACGGACCCGGTACACCTCGCCGTCGACGATCAGGATCCGGAACTCCGTGCCTGCCGCGCACAACTCACGCCACGTCTGCCCCGCCCCGAGCAGACGCGGCGAGGCGCCGGCCGTGACCGGCCACGGCCGGCCCGCGACGTCCACCACGAAGGCCTCCTCGCCGGGCTCGACGCGAACCCGGCCGCCCTCGGAGCTGGCCAGCGGGTCGATGGACTCGGCCAACGTCTCCGCGAGCAGGGAGACCAGCGCGAGCGACTGGTCGTCAACGCCGCCCTCCGCATAGGTACTCAGGTTCAGCATCCCGACGTACCGTCCGTCCGGGGAGAACAGGCAGTGACTGAGCCCGTCCCGGTAGCCGTGCGCCCCGATGACATCGTCGAAGACCGCCCCACACCTACGGCCCGGCTCGATGTCGTGCAGCCGCAGCGGGATCCGGTGCTGCTGCAGCTCGGCGAACAGGGCCAGGTCCTGCATGCGCTCGTTCATCACCCGGGCCGCCTCGAGCGGATAGCCGAAGCTCGCCGAGGTCACGTGTCGTCGCCGCATCGGGTCCCAACGGGAGAGTGCCGCGTGGTCGTGCGGGACCGCGGCGCGCAACGCGAACAGCAGCCTGCCCGCCTCCGGCGCCCGCGAACCCGCGCCGACCTCCGCGCGCAGACGCACGGCTGCACCCAGACGCTCGCGCGCGGACGACGTACTCATGGCAGGAGTATGCCCGGCCCCTGATCGCGGCCGGGGCGGTTCGCGCTTGTCCGCAGAGCGCATCCGTAGAACGACGGAGGCCGGGCGCGCCGCCTCGCCCTACCGTCCGCGGAACCAGCAACCACATCGAGGAGGACCTGATGGACATCGGCGAGTACGCGGCACAGGACGCGACGGGCCTGGCGGCCCTGATCCGTGACCGGCAGGTCAGCGCGGCGGAGGTCGCGGCGGCCGCGGGCGAGGCGCTCGACAAGATCGACCCGCAGTTGTCCGCGATCGCGGGCGAGCGGTACGAGACCCCGCTCAGCCACGACGAGAACGGCGTCTTCGCGGGAGTCCCCTTCGCGATCAAGGACCTCATCGCACACGCGGAGGGAGTCCCGACCCGCAGCGGCAGCCGGTTGTTCGGACCCGGCGTCACCTACCCGTACGACACCTACCTGATGGCCCGCTTCCGCCGGGCAGGCCTGGCCACGATGGCGACCACCACCTCCCCCGAGTTCGGCTTCAACGCCACAACGGAGGCGCTGGCCTACGGCGAGCCGACCCGCAACCCCTGGGACCTCACCCGCAGCGCCGGCGGCTCGAGCGGAGGTTCGGCCGCGCTGGTCGCGGCCGGCGCGCTGCCGATGGCGCACGCCAACGACGGCGGCGGGTCGATCCGGATCCCGGCCGCGGCCTGCGGGGCCGTCGGCCTCAAACCGAGCAGGGGCCGGATCACCGCGGGACCGGACTTCGCCGATCCGCTCATGGGCCTCGGCGTCGAGTTCGCGATCACCAGGAGCGTGCGCGACTGCGCCGCGCTGTTCGACGCCGTGCACGGCTCCGAGCCGGGCGACCGCTACCTGTTCCCCGAGCCGGAGCGGCCCTTCGCCGAGCAGGCGCGGACCGGATCGCGGCGGTTGCGGATCGCCTTCACCACGACCCCAGCCGACCCGGACCGTGCGGTGGACGCCGAGAGTGCGGCCGCGGTGCGACTGGTCGCGCAGCAGTTGTCGGAGCTGGGCCACGACGTGCACGAGGCGGCGCCGTCGATCGACTCCGCGGCGTTCGACCGCGCCAACCTGGATGCGTGGTGCAGCTTCCTCGGCGATGCCGTGACCGGTGCCGCAGCGCAGCTGGGGCTGACCCCAGGGCGGGAGCACCTCGAGGCGACCACCCTCGCATGCGTGGAGTATGGGAAGGCGCTGTCCGCCTTCGACATCTACGCGGCCGATCGCGTGTTCAACACCGTGACCAGGGAGGTCGCGCGGTTCCTCACCGGATTCGACGTTCTGCTGACGCCCACGACGAGCGGGCCGACCGTCCCGCTCGGCCGCCTCGACGCCGACGACACCGCGCTGGACGCGCGGGGCTGGTACGACCGGATCTTCGAGTACGCGTCGTTCACGGCGCTGTTCAACGCGACCGGGCACCCCGCCATCTCGCTCCCGCTCGCCCAGTCGACGCAGGGCTGGCCGATCGGCATGCAGTTCGTCGGCCGGTACGGCGACGAGGGGACGCTGCTGGCGCTGGCGGGCGATCTCGAGCGGGCCATGCCGTGGGCCGACCGACACCCGCCGGTCTCGGTGTACTGACCGCGGCGCCGCGGTTGGGCGGCAGGCGCCAGGGCCCACTCAACCGCGGGTCGCGCTCGCGATCGCCCCGGCGAACAGCTCGGACACCGCCGTCTGCACCGCGTGCCGGTCGACCTGCTCGGGGTCGACCGCGTGCTCGAGCATCAGCCCGGAGATCAGCGCCATCAGCGTGATCGCGGTGTTACGGGCGTCGAGGCGCTCGCCGACGCCCCAGTCCGCCGCCCGCTCGGCGATGAGCTGCTCGAGTTGTCCGCGCAGGTGCCGCCGCTCGCGCAGGTAGGCCTGCGCTATCTTCGGGTCCCTGGCTGCCTGCAGGCCGAACTCGAGCACGAGCAGCGCCCAGCCAGGGTCGGCGACCAGCCAGGAGCTGATCGTCTCGCCGCCACGCCCCGCGGCTGCGGTGGCGCCGAGCCCGGCGATCTCGGCGAGCACCCGCCCGGCCAGCTCGAGTGACCGCTGCGCGAACAGCTCGGCGAACAGGTCCTGCTTGGACTCGAAGTTCGAGTACACCGCGCCCTTGGTGAACCCCGCCCTGCGGGCGATGTCCGCCAGCGTGGCCGCGGCGAAGCCGTTCTCGACGAACTCCTCGGCGGCGGCGTCGATCAGCCGTTGGCGCACCACGTCGCGTCCCGGCCGGGTGAGCGGACCCGGCGGTGACGCAGCTCTCCCTTGACCGATCTCATTCACGATACCTACGGTATTCAATACCGAGAGTATCGGCAAGGACGCGCCGCGAGAGCAAGGAAGCCATGACGACCACCACCACCGAACCGCACCGGTCCACCAGCCCGACCGATCGCTACAGCCCGCGGCAGATCATGATCGCGGTGGTCCTCGGCGTGCTGCTGCTGCAGCTCGGCTTCATCACCAGCTACGTGGCCGCGTTCCACCAGCCGACCCCGCGCGACATCCCGATCGCGGTGGTCGCCGAGACCGGCCTGCCCGACGGCATCGGCCAGCAGGTCACCGACGAGCTCAACCGCATCGACGGCCACCCGGTCGAGGCGCGGACGGCGGCCAACACCTACGAGGCGCGCTCGCTGATCCGGGACCGCGAGATCATGGGCGCCTACGTCATCAGCCCCACCGGCACCGACACCCTCATCACCGCCAACGCCGCGGGCAGCTCGGCGGCGACCGCCCTCGAGGGCATCTTCACCAAGGTCGACGCCGCCAAGCACCGCACCTTCGTCGTCCGCGACGAGGTGCCGGTCGCGGTGCACGACAACCGCGGCCTGTCCGGCTTCTACCTCTCGCTCGGCTGGGTGGTGGGCGGCTACCTGCTCGCCGCCGCCATCGGACTGCTCATCGGCGCGCCGCGCACCCTGCGGGAGGCAGGCAGGCACATCGCGATCATGGCCGGGTACGCCGCGGTCTCGGGATTCCTCGGCGCGCTCATCACCACGCACCTGCTCGGCACCTTCACCGGCCACCTGCTGCCGCTCTCGCTGCTCGGCGCTGGCGTGGTCTTCGCGACGGGCATCTTCACCATGGGCCTGCGGGCGTCGGTGGGGATCCTGGCGGTGCCGCTGGCGATCCTGATCTTCGTCGTGCTCGGGAACCCGAGCGCAGGAGGTGCTTTCGGCTCCAACGTGCTGCCGGGCTTCTACGCCGCCATCGGGCGCTGGATCACCCCGGGCGCAGGCACCGAGGGCGTGCGTTCGATCGTCTATTTCCAGGGCACCGGAGTCGGCCAGCCGATCGTCACGCTCGCCATCTACGCCGTGCTGGGCGTCGCGCTCATGCTCGGCTGCACCGCGAGGAACACCAGGCGGGCGGCCGCCGCGGTGTGAGTGCCGCGACACGGCGGCCCGCATGCCGTGCGCAGCCGCCGTGCCGGTCCTACTGTGGGGCATGGCCAGGCTCCTGCACCCGAACGCCGCCCACGTCGCGCGCGTCCTGATCTCCCGTGGCCATCACGGTGTGGTGGTGACCCAGGACGAGTCGACCCACACCGCCGAGGCGGCCGCCGCCGCGCTGGGCGTCGAGGTCGGTGCGATCACGAAATCGCTGGTGTTCCTGCTCGACGACGACCCGATCCTGCTGCTGGTCTCCGGCGCCCACCGGGTCGACATCGAACGCACCGGCAAACGACTCGAGGGCACCCTGACCCGGGCGCCCGCCGACACGGTCCTGGAGGTGACCGGCCAGCCGATCGGCGGCGTCGCCCCGGTCGGGCACCCGACCAATCTGCCGACCTATGTGGACGCGGCGCTCGCCAAGTACCCCGAACTGTGGGCGGCGGCAGGCCATCCCGCGACCGTGTTCCGCACCACCTTCGCCGAGCTGCTCCGCATCACGGCCGGGCTGGCCATCGACGTCGACTGACCCGAGTCCTATAGTGGGCGAAAACAGATCCCTGGAGGCGAAGTGACTGACGGAGTGTGGAGCCGGCGACACGTCGACCTGTGCCGCACCTCCGCGAGCCGGTGTCCGAGCTGATCCGACTCGTCGCACGCACCACTGGTGCGTGCATCTAGCGCAGCCGAAGATCCGGAGAATCCGTTGTCACAGCCACTCGAGAACCTGCCGAACGCAGCCACCCCCGAGGACCCGATCGGCATCACCGCCGACCAGTACCGGGCGGCGATGCGCCGTTACCCGGCGGGCGTCACCATCGTCACGCTCGACTCAGGGGCGGGGCCGGTCGGCTTCACCGCCACCTCATTCGCGTCGATCTCACTGGACCCCCCGCTGGTCTCGTTCAACATCGCGCACACCTCCTCGTCCATCAAGGCGCTGCACGGCGCCGACTCGCTGGTGATCCACCTGCTCGGCGAACACCAGCAGCACCTGGCCCAGCGCTTCTCGCGCAGCGCCGATCAGCGCTTCGCGGACGAATCACTGTGGAAGCGCCTCGAGACCGGCGAGCCGGTGCTGCACGGCACACCGATCTGGCTGCGGACCACCGTCCACCAGCTCATCCCGATCGGCGACCACACGCTGGTCATCGGGCTGGTCACGCGGGTGCACGACGAGGACGACGCGGAGGCGGCCGCGGCTCCCCTGCTGTACCACGACGGCCAGTACTTCCGTCCTACCCCGCTCGGCGAATGATCCCGGCGGCGAACATCACCATGCCCACCTCCACCGTCATCTCCCCCGTTCGGAGTGAGTGTCGCAGCTGTCGTTGACCACGACCGGCGCACACCATCACAATTGAACTGGGAGTTACCCATGATTGATTCCACACTGGGACAGCGGGATTCGAATCCCGACCTCATCCTCACCCTGCAATTCAGCAACACCGGATCCACCGATCGGCAGCAGCTGGTCGCTCTCGCGAACGCCCTTCGCGCGACCGCGCAGGAGCTCCTTCCCGGGGTCAGCACCCGGGCCCGGATGGACACCGCCCCCGCACCCGCCGCCGCACCCTCGAGGCCGGCGGCCATCGACGCGCCGCTGGTCATCGATCTCCCGGCACGTCAGGTGTTCACCCGCGGCGAGCCGGTCTCGTTGAGCCACACCGAGTTCGAGATCCTCTCCCACCTGGCCCGACGGCCGCGGGTGGTGGTCTCCAGGCGTCGACTGCTCGAGCTGAGCGGCAACCTCGGCGAGCGCGAGCGGGCCGGGCGCAGCGTGGACGTACACGTCTCCCGGGTCCGGATGAAGCTGGGGCGGTACGGCTGGCTGGTGTCCACCGTCCGCGGCACCGGCTACCGCTTCGATCCCGACCCCCGGGTCCGCATCATCACCGAACCCGTGGCGGCCTGAGCACACACGACGGCGGGAGCCGTCGGCCGGCATGACCGGCCGACGGCTCCCGCCACCATGTGCCCGCTACGAGGCGAGAATGCTTCTGCCGGAAGTCAACCCGAACTGACCGAGCACCTCGCCGAGCGTCGCCGATGGCCGGGTGAGGCCGCGCTCGTGCAGCAGCGGCAGCACGTCGTCGACCACGCGGTCGAGCACGCGGGGCAGGACCAGAGGCAGCAGGGTCACCCCGTCGGCGACCCCGGCCGCACTGATGTCGGCGATCAGCCCGGCCAGCCCCGATGCCGTCCCGACGTAGGAGATCGAGTCGGGCAGCCGGGCACCCCGGAGCCCACCGTCAAGCAGGGCCAGTTCCCTTCGTGCGGAACGTGAATCATCGCCGAGGAGCACCTCGACGTCGAGCAGCACGGTGACCGAGTCCGGGTCCCGGCCATCCGCCGCGACGTCCGCCCGGATCCGGTCACGCTGTTGCTGTGCCCCGCGGAGGTCGTGCGCCCGGATTCGGACAACGGTGCCGGGAACCGCGGCCAGGTCGAGCTGCGCATCGGGGTCCGCCGGTGCGGTCAGGTCCACCCAGTAGTCGGTGAGCCCGAGCGGGATCCGGAAGTCGGTGTGCGCCGCGGACGCCGGATGGTGTCCGGCGCCGGACAATTCGACCGCGACATGCAGCGGCCGGGTACGGAAAGACGAAATGGTGGACATGGGTCTCCTCGAGGGATGCGTGCGAGCTGATGAGCTGGGGACGAGCTCAGCCCAGACACATGCCCGACGCGGTACGGCAGAGATCCACATGCCGACGGCACCACCGAGCGTCAGTCGCCACGGTCGTCACGGGTGCCATGGCGCGAGTTTACCCGGCAAGGCCCGCCGCGGGTCGGCGACCGTCCACCAGTTCCCGCAGCGCCGCGACCAACCGGTCCACGTCGGCCGCATGGCTGCCCAGCCCGAGGCTCGCCCGGACCGCACCGTCCGGCCTGCCGAGCCGGGCGAGCAGCGGGTGCGCACAGAACCGACCGTCGCGTACCCCGATGCCGTGCCGGTCCGAGAGGTAGCTCGCCACCTCACGGGGCGTGCAGCCGTCGACGGCAAAGGTGACGATGCCGACCGAATCCGGTGAGTCGGACCAGATCCGGAGCAGCTCGACACCGTCGATGCCGCGCAGCCCGTCGATGAGCCGAGCGCACAGGGCGCGCTCGTGCCGCTCCGAGGCGTCCGCGTCCAGCCCGGCCAGCGCCGCGCAGGCCGCCGCCAGCGCCGCGACGCCGAGCACATTGGGGGTCCCTGCCTCGTGCCGCTGCGGGGCCGGAGCCCAGTCGACGCCCGCCGCCGAGACGTCGCGGGTCGCGCCGCCACCGACCAGGTACGGCTCGGCGGCGTCCAGCCAGTCCCGCCTGCCGATGAGCGCGCCCGCCCCGAACGGCGCGTACAGCTTGTGGCCGGAGAAGGCCAGGTAGTCGATGCCGAGCTCGGCGATGTCCACCCGCCGGTGCGGCAGCAACTGGGCGCCGTCGACCAGGATCCGCGCCCCGCAGGCGTGCGCGACCTCGGCGAGCCGGGCAATCGGCAGCACCTCACCGGTGACGTTGGAGGCGCCGGTGACGGCGAGCAGCGCGGCCGGCTTGCTGCACAGCTCGGCGACGATCCGTTCCACCGTCTCGGCGACGGTGTCAGCAGACCGGACGATCCGCGCGCCGTTCTTCTTCCAGGGCAACAGATTTGCGTGATGCTCGATGTCGAGGACGACGGTGTCGCCCGGCACGCAGCCGGCGAGCAGGTTCAGCGAGTCGGTGGTGTTCCTGGTGAACACCACCACGTCGTCCGCCCTGGCTCCGACGAACCCGGCGACCACGTCGCGGGCGCCCTCGTAGCTGGCGGTGGACACCTGCGAGGCGTACCCGGCGCCCCGGTGCACGCTGGCGTAGTACGGCAGCAGATCCTGCACCCGCGCCGTGACCTGCGCCAGGGCGGGCGCGCTTGCGGCGTAGTCGAAGTTCGCGTAGGTGCAGGTCCCGCCGCCGGACAGCGGGACGGTCAGGTCGGCGCCGGAGACTTCGGCGAACGGCCGGTCGATGGAGCAGCGCTCGTCGGAGCGAACGGCGGTGGCGGTGAGTACAGCAGTCATCAGACATCCCTCGGTCAGGGACCCGTGTGCTAATGGAAGACAACGAGCCCGCGCTTGCCGGGTCCGGTGTTGGACCGCAGCCAGGTCGTCACCCGGGGCACCCCACCGCGGTGGAGGGTTGCCGGCCAGCAAGCCGGGGCTATCTGCTGGCACTCATGACCTACGGCGAGGATGGCAGCTCGGGAAGCGGGTTGTCAACAGCAGAGACCGGCTCGCGTGATCCGCGAGCCGGCCCCTGACGCCCGATGGCCTGCCTCATTCACATGAAATGACTTGTTGCTCAGCCTTTCTGGTCCGACCGAGACCTAACAGGCGGCGAGGAGCATCACCGGCGCGGCGGGCTCCATCCGTACACACGGCACCCCCAGCGCGCGCACGTGCTGCACCGCCGCAGCGTCGGCGGCCGAGCAGATCCCGTCGAGCACGTCCTCGGTGGCGATCGCGCCGAGCAGGTCGTCACCGAGCGCCCGCGTGGACTCCAGTCCGTGCCGCACGAGCCACCGCTCGGTCTCGACGAAGGCCGCGGGGGGTCCGATGAACAGCACCCGCCGGAGCTGCGGCGCCGCCTGTGTTGTCGTCATGGGGTTTTCCTCCTGGAGTTCGGGTACACACCAACTCTCGCCGGGGGCGGGGCCCGTGTCTGTCCGCCGATCGGCCGGTCCGCCGGTGGAACCCCGGGTCCACCGATCGGCGGACAACTGAGCGCTGCGTCACACCCGTGACCGCGGTCACCCCACCCGACTGATCATTCCGATCAGCCAGAAGTCTCACTATTGACTGTTGTGCCAGCCATATCGACTGTGGTGGCGACACACAGCGCACCTCGACACTGCTCTGATCGCCACCCAGCCCAGCTATCGGAAGGACGTCAACGATGACCACCCTGGAAGCCCGCCCCATCACCCGCGCCGAGCGCGGCGGTTTCGACCACGAACACGTCGCCCTCGAATGCGGACCGCGCTCGGGCCTCCCGATCACCGTCGCCGTGCACTCCACCCGGCTGGGACCCGCGCTCGGCGGCTGCCGGGTGTGGCAGTACCCGGACTGGCAGTCCGGCATGGAGGACGCGCTCCGGTTGTCCGCCGCGATGACCCTCAAATGCGCGGTCGCGGGCCTGGACACCGGCGGCGGCAAGTCCGTGATCGCCCTGGCACCCGGCGAGGTCCTCGACGGGGACCGCCGCCGCGCGGCCATGCTCGACCTGGCCGACATCGTCGACGTTCTCGGCGGGAGCTACCGAACCGCCGAGGACGTCGGCACCAGCGCGGCCGACATGCAGATCGTCCGCGAACGGACCGCACACGTCTTCGGCCTGCCCACCGCCGCGGGCGGGATCGGCGAACCGGCCGAGCCGACCGCGGTCGGCGTCTACTCCGCCCTGCGCGCGACCGTCGATCGCGCGTTCCCCGGCTCCGGCCTCGCGGGCCTGAGGATCACGATCAGCGGACTCGGGCAGGTCGGCTCCCGGCTCGCCCGCACGCTCGCGGCCGAGGGCGCCGTCCTCACCGTCAGCGACATCGACGGTGGCAAGCTGGCGCTGGCGCAAGAGATCGGCGCCCGCTGGGTCCGGCCCGAGGACGCCCCGGCCGTGCCCGCGGACGTCTTCGTCCCTGCCGGGGTCGGCGGCGTGCTCACCGACGAGGTGATCGACGGCCTCGACTGCCGCGCGGTCGTGGGTCCGGCGAACAACCAGCTCGCGCGACCGGACGGCGCGGATCGCCTGGCCGCACGGGGGATCCTGTGGGCACCCGACTTCGTCGCGAATGCGGGCGGTGCCCTGTTCGCGATCCTGGCCGACGGCGAGAACAGGGGCTACGACGAGGTCCTGGCCCGGGTGAACCTCATCGGCAGCACCCTCGGCGAGCTGTTCGACCGGGCCGAGCGCGCGGGCATCACGCCGTTGGCGGCCGCCCACGCGGCCGCGGACGAGCGACTCGGTCGCGGCTGAGCGATCTCCGGGCGTGGCGGTGCGGTCGGCCGTAGGGTCGGGCACGCCAGGACCGCGCCGCACCGTCTGGAGGAGCCATGCCCGCATCCGAGCCGCCCACACCCCGCCGACCGGACCCCGGGCCGGTCATCGAGGCCGGGCGCGCGGCCAGGCGGCCGCTCGCCGAGCCGCGGTTCCGTGTCGCGGACCTACCCGACCAGCGCGGCCGGACCATCATGGTGACCGGCGCCAACAACGGCCTCGGGCTGCAGGCCGTCACCGCGCTCGCGGGCGCGGGCGCCCGGGTGGTGCTGGCCTGTCGCGACCTCGAGCGCGCCGCCAGCGCGCTGGACTCGGCCCGGGCGGCCGGTCGCGCCGCCGGATCCACCGCCGAACACGTGCTGGTCCGGCTCGACCTGGCGGACCTGGCCTCGGTGCGGGCCGCGGCCGCCGAGACCGCGGCGGCGGTGGACTCCGTCGATGTGCTCATCAACAACGCCGGGGTGATGGCGATCCCGAAGAGCACGACGGCAGATGGGTTCGAGACCCAGTTCGGCACCAACCATCTCGGCCATTTCGCGCTGACCGACGCGATGCTGCCACTGCTCCTGCGGGTCGAGGCGCCGCGGGTGGTCACCCTGGCGAGCATCGCGCACTACGGCGGGACCATCGACCTCGAGGACCCGAACTTCGAGCGACGTCCGTACGAGCGCATGGCCGCGTACCGGCAGTCCAAGCTCGCGAACCTGATCTTCAGCGCCGAGCTCGCCAGGCGGGCCGCGGCCGCGGGCAGCCCGCTGATCTCGATCGGCGCACACCCTGGCGTGGCCGCGACCAACCTCTTCGACGCGATGCTGCCGCCGATACCCGGCCTCGCGTCACTCACTCGGCTCGGCATGCGGATCGTCGTCAACAGCGAGGCCGACGGCGCGCTGAGCCAGCTCTACGGCGCGACGATGCCCGACGTCGACAACGGCGACTACCTGGGCCCGGAGCAGCTGCGCGGCATGCGCGGACCGGTGACCCGGTGCGGTCGCAACGAGAGCGCTCGGGACCCGGAGCTGGCGCGGGAACTGTGGGAGCTGTCGGTCGAGACGACCGGCGCCGACTTCGCGGCGCTGCGCCCATGACACCGATTTGATTCGAATCCTGATCCGCGGTTTCCTGTCGCCTATGACCGCCGCCACCCTGCTCAGCTTCGCGGGCCTGTGCCTGCTGCTCGCGCTCATGCCGGGACCCGACTCGTTCCTGGTACTCCGCTACAGCATCGGCGGCACCCGCCCCGGCGTCGCGGCGGCCGTCGGGGTGTCCATCGGCAGCCTGTTCTGGGCGGTGGTGGTTGCCCTCGGCGTCGCGGCACTGCTCGAGCAGTCCGCGTCCGCCTACCGAGTGGTCAAGATCGCCGGCGGGCTGTATCTGCTCTACCTCGGGGTCCGGGCCCTGCTCCGGCGGCGGGCGGCAGGGCCGGCGGCGACGGGACCGGTCGCGGCCTCGACCGGATCCGCGTTCGGCGCCGGGGTGCTCTCGTGCGCCCTGAACCCGAAGATGGGCCTGTTCTACCTCGCCGTCGTCCCCCAGTTCCTCGACCAGGTGACCTTCGGCTCGGCGATGACCCTCGGGGCGGTCGAGGCGGTCGTGGCGCTGGTGGTGATGGGTGCCTTCGCGGTCGCCGCGTCGCGCCTGGTCGCGCTGCTGCGCAGGCCCAAGGTGACCGAGCGACTGGAGACCGTCAGCGCCGGCATCCTCGCCGCGCTCGGCGTCGGCACCCTCGCCTCGGCCGGCGGTTCCTGACCGAGGCGTCCCGCCTCGGTCACCGCTACCCGGGCGGGGTCATCGGGGCGAGGCCGAGCTCGGCGAGCGCGGCCGCCCCACGGGCGGCGTGGTCGCCGCCGGCGAGCACCATGGTCCGCGCCGACTGGTAGCGGCACCCGGCGGCGTCGAACGCCGCTGCCGTGGCGAGCAGCCGCTCCCGGTCGTCGGCGAGCAGCGCACCGGCCCGCTCCACGATGGCACCGGCGACGGGGTTGCCCGCCACGATGGTCCCGGCCTCGGCCAGGCGGTCGGCGGCATCGGGGCTGCCCGCGAGCACCGTGGCCTCGGCGCGCAGCGCCACATACCAGTGCAGCCAGACCCACGTCAGCCATCGCCACACCTCGCCAGGCTCCGGCGCCATCCGTTCCAGCGCCCCGCCCGCATCCCCGTTGTGCAGCAACAGCATCGAGTCGTAGACCGCGCGGTAGCCGTAGGTGTGTTCCGCCGGGGTGTCGAGTTGATCCATCACGGCGGACCATTCGCGACGCGCATCCCGGTCGTCGCGCAGGCCGTGGATCATCTCCACGCCCGCGACCGCAGCACCGAGAACCGATCCGGTCGGGTTGCCTGCCCGCTGCCACGCCTCGAGGAACCGGGCACTGCGGGTCAGCACCTCGTCGACGTTGCCCGCCAATGCGTCGGCCACGAGCAGCTGGCTGGTCGCACGATGGCCGACCTCGGCCAGCATCGGATGATCCGCGAGTTGCCGTGCCCACCGGCGAGCGCCGGGCAGGTCCCCCACGCCGAGGCCGGCCTCGGTGGCCTCACCGAGCGCGTCGATCAGCTCGTGGGTGCCGGTCGGGGTGCGCGGCGCGGACGCGAGCAGCGTCATCCGACGCCGGGCCGTTGCCGCGGCGGCGAACGCGTCACCGGCCCAGCTCTGGGTGCCGGTGAGCGTGTCGAGCGCGGCGGACTCGGCGAGCGGGTCGCCGGTGCGGTGGGCGAGTTCGACCGCCCGTTCGGCGCACGCGATCGTCTCCGGTACGGCGTCGGGTGAGCCCTCGGCGGCACCGAACGCCTCGGTGAGTGCCCTCCCGGCCTCGGCCAGCGCCACCGCGGCCCTTGCGGCCGGGTCGTCGCCCGCCAGCTCCTCGGCCTCGGCGACCAGCGCGATCGCCTCCCCCGGCGGCAGCGGACTGACGAACTTGCTCGCGAATCGGTATGCGTTGGTGGCGGCGGTCGCCAGGTCGGCGGCGGCGCCCGCGGTGTCCCCTGCTCGCCGGGCGGCGTCCGCGGCGGCCCGGTTCAGGCGGTACATGTCGTCACCGCGCATCCGACATCCGGCCACCGCCGCTGCCTGCCGGAGCATCGGCGCGGCGGCGGAGTCGTCCGCAAGCGCGGCCGCCTGCTCGTACCGCTGCTGGGACTCGCCGATCAGGTGGCGGGTGAAGGTCAGCTCGGCCAGCTGTCGGGCGAGGCCGTACGCCTCCGCGCGCAGCTCCGGCCGGTCGGCCGCCCACGCCAGGGCCGCGCGGAGGTCGTCGGCCACCGCGTCGAATCGTGCCCGCCAGTCGGCCCGGACCACCGCGAGGTCGGCGGCCTCGGCCAGGCACCAGCGCAGGTGCAGGGACCGGACCTCGTCCAGTTCACCGGCCTCGGCGAGCCGCTCCATCCCGTACTGGCGGATGGTCTCCAGTGCCCGGTACTCGGTCCCGGTCGGGGACGCCATCACCGCCAGCAGGCTCTGCTCGGCGAGCCGGGCCAGCCCGTCCGCGACAACGCCTTTCCCGGACGCGGTCACCTCCGCGGCCGCCGTGACGGAGAAGGACTTCATGAACACCGACATCCGGCGCAGGAGCACTCGATCGGCCGGTTCCAGCAGGGCGTGGCTCCAGTCCAGCGCCGCCCGCACCGAGCGGTGCCGATCGTCGGTGCGGGCGCCGCCCGCGAGCATCCGGAGCTGGTCGGACAGCCCGTCGGTGAGGCCGTCCAGCCCGAGCGTGGTCCAGCGGGCCGCGGCCAGCTCGATCGCCAGCGCCATCCCGTCCAAACCGCCACAGAATGCGGCAACCTGTTCCCGCAGTGCATGATTCGGCGGCCAGCCGCTCGCCGCCGCGCGATCCATGAACAACGCGACCGCGTCCGATTCACCGTCGCCCGCCAGCGACATCGGCGGGACGGTGTACGCCCGTTCGAACGGCACCAGCAACCGGGCCCGGCTGGTCGCCAGCACCGTCACCCGTGGGCACGCCGCGAGCAGCCGTTCGATGAAGGGCGCCACCCCGTCCCGCACGTGTTCGCAGTTGTCCAGCACCAGCAGGGCGTGACGGTCGGCCAGCGCGGCCAGCACCGACTCGTCCATACCGCGGCCGGGCTGCTCACCGAGGCCGAGTGCGAGACCGACCGTGCCCGCGACCACGTCGATGTCCGGGCTGGTGATCGGCACCAGGTCGACGAACCACACGCCGTCGGAGAACTCCTCGGCCACCTCGGCGGCGACCGACAACGCGAGCCGGGTCTTGCCGACCCCGCCCGGGCCGACCGCGGTGACCTGCCGATCGTTCCTGATCATCTCGGTCAGCTCGGCCCGCTCCCGCCTCCTCCCGATGAACGAGGTCAGCGGCGCGGGCAGCTCCGGCGCCGGGTGCGACCGGTCGGCGCGAACCGGCTCGGACGCGTGCTGGGCGAGTGCCCGCCGATCCGGGACCCCCAGCTTGCGCAGGAGCGAAGAGACATGGCTCTCCACCGTGCGAACCGAGATGAACAGTCGCGCACCGATCTCCGCATTGCTGAGGTGCTCCCCCACCAGCGTGAGCACCTCGGCTTCCCGAGCGGAGATGTCCACCGTCGCCGTCATGGGCCTCATTTTGCAGTATCCGCCTCGCACTCAGGACCTTCGGACGGTCTGAAGTGTCGGGCGCGGACGATCCGTGCGCCGATCAGTGGAGGGTTCCGTGGTCACCACGGATGTGGACAGGCCCCGCCGAAGGAGATGGTGGTGACACGTCCGGTTCACCTCGACAGACGGACAACCCGGGTCGATACGACCCACGACTTCAGGAGTGATCATGACCAGCACTGCCACCCAGGGAATCAAGACCGTTCTGCATCCCGTGTCCGACCTCGCGGCGGCCAAGACGATCTACGCCGCGCTGCTCGGTGTGGAGCCGCAGACCGACTCGCCCTACTACGTCGGCTTCGAGGCGGAGGGCCAGCACATCGGGCTGGTGCCCGGCGGTGGACCGCAGGGTATGACCGCGCCGGTCGCCTACTGGCACGTGCCGGACATCGAGGCGAAGCTGGCCGAGATGACCGCCGCGGGCGCCACGGTGAAGGAACCCGCGAACGAGGTCGGCGGCGGCCGCCTGGTGGCCACCGTGACCGACACCGACGGCAATGTCCTCGGGCTGATCCAGGACCGCTGAGTCCCACCCCCGACGCCGTCCGCGGCGCCATCGTCGCTCGCCTTCGAAGAGGAGTCCCCATGAACTGGAACAACAGGTTCCGACAGATCCACCGCTGGACGTCCATCGTCTTCACGGTCACCGTCATCGTCGCCACGGTCGCGGTGGCACTGAAGGCCGCCATCTGGTTTTCCTACCTCCCGCTGCTCCCGCTCGCCGTGCTGCTCTTCAGCGGTCTCTACATGTTCGTGCTGCCGTACACCCGCCGCAGCGCACGCAGGCCCGTCGGCGTGCGGTGACCTCCGGGAGCACCGCTCCGACGCTCCACGATCATCCCGACCACAGTCGACTCCAAGGAGATGGACCGATGACCGCTCAGAAGACCAAGTCCGCGGTGGCGTTCACGGACGAAGAACGCGCCGCGATGAAGGAACACGCCCAGGAGCTGAAGACGGCCGCCCGCCGCGGCTCCCGCGCGAAGAAGGCGGACGGCGAGCAGGACGTGCTCGAGAAGATCGCCGGGATGGCGGAATCCGATCGCGTGATGGCCGAACGGATCCATGCCATCGTCAAGGCCAACGGACCGGAGCTCTCGCCGAAAACCTGGTACGGCATGCCCGCGTACGCCAAGGACGGGAAGGTCGTGTGCTTCTTCCAGAGCGCGGAGAAGTTCAAGGCGCGGTACGCGACGCTCGGCTTCAACGACATCGCGAACCTCGACGACGGCACCATGTGGCCGACCGCCTTTGCCCTGACGACGCTGACCGACGCCGACGAGAAGAGGATCGGCGAGCTCGTGAAGAAGGCGGCTGCCTGAGGTCCGGAGCCTGCCACTGCACGGCGGTGGCAGGCCGGCCGTCCGTTGCGCGGGCCGGGCGGGCGCGCTGTACTGGCAGCGACATCGACGGAAGGAACCGGCATGGCACGCGTCGTCATCATCGGCGGTCACGGCAAGATCGCCCGGCATCTCGCACCGATTCTCGCCGACCGGGGCGACCAGGTCACCGCCGTGATCCGCAATCCCGCGCACGCCCCCGACGTCGAGGCGACCGGCGCAAGTGCCGTCGTCGCCGATGTCGAGCACCTCGACACCGACCGGATCGCCGAGCTGATCCGCGGGCACGACGCCGTGGTGTGGTCGGCGGGCGCGGGCGGCGGTGACCCCGCGCGCACCTACGCCGTCGACCGGGACGCGGCGATCCGCTCGATGGACGCCGCCGAACGCGCAGGCGTCGACCGGTACGTCATGGTGTCCTACTTCGGGGCCAGGGCGGACCACGGCGTCCCGAGCGATAGTTCGTTCTTCCCCTACGCGGAGGCCAAGGCCGCGGCCGACGACCATCTCCGCGGCACCGCCCTGTCCTGGACGATCCTCGGCCCCAGCACGCTCACCCTCGACGCGGGCACGGGCAGGATCGAGGTCGGGCCGGGCCTCGAGTCGGGCACCGTGCCCCGCGAGGACGTCGCGCGGGTGGCGGCGGAGGTGCTGGTGCGGCAGGCGACCGTCGGGAGGTTCATCGGCTTCAACACCGGTGACGCCCCGATCGACGACGCCCTCGACTCGCTCGCCCGAGGATGATCACGCTGTCCGCCCCGACAGGTCAGTGCCCATCCGCGCGGGCGGCCCTGACCTCCTCGAGCCGTCGCCGCAGGAACCGCTCGGTCGTCTCGTTGCCCGCCGACTCCAACGCCACGAGGTAGGCGTCCTCGGCCTCGGCGCTGCGGCCGAGGCGGCGCAGCAGGTCGGCCCTGGCCGGGACCCGTAGCCGGGCCAGCCGTGGATCGTCGGGAACCGCGTCCAGCGCCTCCAGGCCCCGCTCCGGCCCGTCCCGAAAACCCACCGCCACGGCTCGGTTCACCGCCACCACCGGCGAACCGGTCAGCTCGAGCAACCGCTCGTAGGCCGCGACGATCACCGTCCATTCGGTGGCATCCCAGCTCGGCGAGCCCGCGTGCGCTGCCGCGATCACCGCCTGCGGAAAGTACTGGCCCGTGGAATGCCGGGCCGCGGCCAGGGACCGCATGCCCTCCTCGATCCGGCCGCGATCCCACCGCGAGCGGTCCTGCTCCTCGAGCGGCCTGGCCGTGCCGTCGGCGGCGATCCGCTCTCCCCTCCGGCTGTCCTGCAACAACATCAGGGCGAGCAGCGCCAACGCCTCCGGCTCGTCGGGCATCAGCTCACACAGCAATCGGCCGAGCCGGATCGCCTCCTCGCACAGCTCGTCACGGATCGCCGAGCTCCCCGAGGTCGCCGAGTACCCCTCCGTGAAGACCAGATAGATGCACGCGAGAACCTGCGGAACACGCTCAGGGAGAAGGTGTTCCGGCGGCAGACGAAACGGGATGGCGGCGGTGCGGATCTTGCTCTTCGCGCGGGTCAGCCGTTGCGACACCGTCGGCTCGGGCTGCAGGAAGGCCCGAGCGATCTCGGCCACCGTCAGGCCGCAGACCAGGCGAAGCGTCAACGCGACCTGGGCCTGGGGAGCAAGCGCGGGGTGCGCGCACGTGAAGATGAGGCGGAGCTGATCGTCCCGCACCGGCCACACCTCCTCCTCCGTCGGTGGGAACAGCCGGGTGGCGTCGAGCTCCTTGTTGCCCCGCAACGACTCCCGGCGCAGCCGGTCCAACGCGCGGTTGCGCGCGACCGTGGTGATCCAGGCCCCCGGGTTCGCGGGCATCCCCGTCCCCGGCCAGCTCCTGATCGCCTCGGCGAAGGCCTCCTGCACCGCGTCCTCCGCCAGCGTGAGGTCACCGACCAGCCGCGCCACCGTCGCGATGGCGCGGCCGGACTCGGCCCTGAAAACCTGGTCGACCTGCACTCACTCGTCCACGATCTGCCGCAGCTCGATGCAGCCCTTCGGGCCGAGCGGGATGCGGGCCGCCAGGGCCGTCGCCGCCTCGCGATCTGCGGCCGCGAGCAGGTACACGCCGTTGGCGATCTCGGCGGCCTCGGTGAACGGTCCGTCGGTCAGCAGCAGCTCGTCATCGCGAACGCGGACCGTCGTCGCCGACGACGGCGGGTACAGCGCGCCGCCGCCCCGGAGGGCAGGGCCCGCGAACTCCCCGAACCGGGCGTGCGCGCCGATACTCTCGTCCCACTCCGCCGACCCCGGCGTGTTCGCCGCCCCCGCCGGCTCGCGCAGCACCGCGAGATAGCACCCGGTGTGCTCGTCCTCCAGCCGCCAGAAGACCATCGGCCACAGCTCGACGAATCCCTCCGCGGCGTCGGGAATCTGCCGGGCCAGCTCGAGCGCCGCGTCCAGATCGTCGGCCTCGAGCACATAGAACCCGCCGACCACCTCGGAGAACTCGGCGAACGGCCCGTCGGTGACGAGCGCGCTGCCGTTCTCGTGCCGGATCGTGACCGACTCCGCGGTCGGGTACAGCGCGCCGCCCCCGACGAGCGCGGTGCCCGCGGACTCCCAGAACCTCTCATGCCGGGCCACCGCATCCCCGAACTCCTGGGTCCCCGGGGTCGACGCCGCGCCGTTCTCCTCGCCCGCCAACAGTGCCAGGTAGTACATGTCGTCATCCTTCCAGTCGGGTGTGGGCCTGGAGGCCCCTCTACCCAGGCGACGAAGGCGCCACCCCGAATACGACACCACGGCGGAAGAAATTTTCGGGCGTAGTCTTCTCGCATGTCTCAGCGGCAGTTCCGTCGCCCGCGCGGGCTCCGATCCCCCTCTACTGCGCGCCGCATTCGTCTGCGAGTTCACCAGCTAGCAAACTTGTCATGAGATAACGACTCGACAGCCAGCCGACTCAGACAGGAAATCCGGGTGCCACTGCAGTCCCAACCGGTAACGGACCGATCCCAGGTGATCCCGACCGAGTACCTTCGGTCGGCACTGGCTCCCGCGCCACGCACCCTGATCGACATCGTCATCGCGACCGCCGAGGCCAACCCCGAGGCGCTCGCCATCGACGACGGCAGCACCACCCTGACCTACCTCGAACTGCTCGAGGAGATGTACCGGGGCGCGCAGCAGCTCGGTGAGGCCGGGGTCGGCGCTGGTGACCGCGTCGGCATCCGGATGCCGTCCGGCTCGTACACCCTGTACGTGGCCATCCTGTCGGTCCTCGCCGCGGGCTGCGCCTACGTGCCGGTGGACGCCGACGACCCCGACGAGCGGGCGGAGCTGGTGTTCGGCGAGGCCCAGGTGGCCGCGATCATCACCAGCGACTCCATCGAGCCCGGCACCGCTCCCGAGCGCGAGGACCCGCCCGCGCCGCGGGTCCCCACCGTCGCCGACGACGCCTGGATCATCTTCACCTCCGGATCCACCGGCACCCCCAAGGGCGTCGCGGTCAGCCACAGGAACGCGGCGGCGTTCGTCGACGCCGAGGCGCGGATGTTCCTGCAGCACGCGCCGCTCGGTCCGGGCGACCGGGTGCTCGCCGGGCTGTCGGTCGCCTTCGACGCCTCCTGCGAGGAGATGTGGCTGGCCTGGCGACACGGCGCGACCCTGGTCCCCGCGCCGCGCGCCCTGGTCCGCAGCGGCATGGACCTGGGCCCGTGGCTGGTCTCGCGCGATGTCAGCGTCGTCTCCACCGTGCCGACGCTGGCCGCGCTGTGGCCCGCCGAGGCCCTCGAGGCGGTGCGGCTGCTCATCTTCGGCGGCGAGGCCTGCCCGCCGGAGCTGGCCGAACGGCTGGCGGTCGACGGGCGCGAGGTGTGGAACACCTACGGCCCGACCGAGGCAACGGTCGTCGCGTGCGGCGCGCTGATGGACGGCACCGGCCCGGTCCGCATCGGGCTGCCGCTGGACGGCTGGGACCTGGCCGTGGTCGACGGCGAGGGCAACCCGGTCACGGTCGGCGAGGTCGGCGAGCTGGTGATCGGCGGGGTCGGCCTCGCCCGCTATCTCGACGCGGCGAAGGACGCGGAGAAGTACGCGCCGATGCCCTCGCTCGGCTGGGACCGTGCCTACCGCAGCGGCGACCTGGTCCGCCTCGAGCTCGAGGGGCTGCTGTTCCAGGGGCGCGCCGACGACCAGGTCAAGCTCGGGGGTCGACGCATCGAACTCGGCGAGGTGGACAACGCGCTGCAGAACCTGCCGGGGGTGAGCGGGGCCGCGGCCGCCGTCCGCAAGACCGCCGCCGGGAACTCGATCCTCGTCGGGTACCTGGCCAGCACGGACCCCGACTTCGATGTCGCCGCGGCCCGCGAGCTGCTCGCCGAGCGGCTGCCCGCGGCGCTGGTGCCGAGGCTCGCCCTGCTCGACGAGCTGCCGACCCGCACCTCCGGCAAGGTGGACCGGGCGGCGCTGCCGTGGCCGCTGCCGGGCGCGGGCACGGGGGACGCCGCCGCAGGCGCCGGACTCGAGGGCACCGCGGCCTGGGTGGCCGGGTTGTGGGCGTCGATCCTCGGCGCGCAGATCACGGGCCCCGACGACGACTTCTTCGCCAGTGGCGGCGGCTCGCTGGCGGCCGCCCAGGTGGTGACCGCGCTGCGGGAGCGCTTCCCCGAGGTCACCGTCGCCCAGGTGTACGACCATCCGCGGCTCGGCTCGCTGGCCGGGTTCCTCGACGAGCTCGCACCGAGCGTGACGGCGGAGCCGAGGATCGTCGAGCCGACCCCACGGTCGACCCAGCTCGCGCAGATCCTGCTCACCATCCCGCTGACCACCCTGACCGGGCTGCAGTGGGTGACCTGGCTGGCGATCGTCAACAACGTCTTCGCCCTGTTCACCGACGTGCCGTGGGCGCCGACCGTGTCCTGGTGGGTGCTACTGGCCGCGTTCGTCGCCTTCATCACGCCGCTCGGCCGGATGGCGATCTCCGTCGCCGGCTGTCGGCTGCTGCTGCGCGGGCTCACCCCGGGCACGTATCGGCGCGGCGGCAGCGAACACGTGCGGCTGTGGGTCGCGCACCGGCTCACCGAGGCCAGCGGCGCGGCCAACCTGTCCGGAGCGCCGTGGATGATCTACTACGCGCGCGCCCTCGGCGCGACCGTCGGCCGCGGGGTCGACCTGCACACGCTGCCGCCGGTGACCGGGATGCTCGTGCTCGGCGAGGGCTGCTCGGTGGAGCCGGAGGTCGACCTGACCGGGCACTGGATCGACGGCGACGTGGTGCACATCGGAGAGATCCGGATCGGCGCAGGCGCGGCGATCGGGGCCCGCTCCACGCTGCTGCCCGGCGCCCGCGTCGGCAAGAACGCCGAGGTCGCGCCCGGCTCGGCGGTGACAGGGCGGGTCAAGGCCGGGCAGAGCTGGGCCGGCTCGCCCGCCGTCAAGGTCGGCAAGGCCACCCACCCGTGGCCGACCGAGCGCCCACCGTTGGCGACCCACTGGGTGCCGGTGTTCGGGCTCACCTCGGTCGTCATCGCCGGCATGCCGATCCTCGCGCTCGCGGCCGGGATCGCGCTGATCGGCTGGGGCGTCCGCGACACCCCCGACCTCGGCTCCGCGGCGGGCCGGGCGCTGGCCTGGCTGCCCGCGGCGACGGTCCTGACGCTCGCCGTGTTCGCGGTGTCCACCCTGATCGCGGTCCGGCTGCTCGGCATCGGCCTGCGCGAGGGCTACCACCCGGTGCGCAGCCGCGTCGGCTGGCAGGTCTGGGCGACCGAGCGGCTGATGGACTCGGCGCGGACCCTGCTGTTCCCGCTGTACGCCAGCCTGCTGACCCCGGTCTGGATGCGGCTGCTCGGCGCGAACATCGGCAAGAACACCGAGATCTCCACGGCGCTGGTGCTGCCGAAGTTCACCACGGTCGCGGACGGCGCGTTCCTGGCCGACGACACCATGGTCGCCTCCTACGAACTCGGCGGCGGCTGGCTGCACATCAAGGAGGCCAAGGTCGGCAAGCGCGCCTTCCTCGGCAACTCCGGGATGGCCGGGCCCGGTCGGCGGGTACCGAAGAACGGTCTGGTCGCGGTGCTGTCCGCCGCGCCGAGCAAGGCCAAGTCCGGCTCGTCGTGGCTGGGCAGCCCGCCGGTGCGGCTGCGCCGGTCGGTGGGCGACACCGACTCGTCCCGGACGTTCGAACCGCCGCTCCGGCTCAAGGTCGCCAGGGCCGTCGTGGAGACGTGCCGGCTGATCCCGGTCATGATCACCTTCGGCATCGGCCTCGGCGTGCTGTTCGCCCTGCAGGCGATGGCGGGCGCGATCGGCTTCTGGTTCGCGGCCCTGTTCAGTGGGATCGTGCTGCTGGTCGCGGGCGCGGTGGCCGGCACCGCCTCCGTCGTGGCGAAGTGGCTCGTCGTCGGGCGGATCCGGAAGGTGGAGCACCCGCTGTGGAGTTCCTTCGTCTGGCGCAACGAGGTGTCGGACGCGTTCGTGGAAACCGTTGCCGCACCCTGGTTCGCGCGCGCGGCCACCGGCACCGCCGTGCTCGCCGTCTACCTCCGTGGCATGGGTGCGACGATCGGCCGCGGCGTCTGGTGCGAATCCTATTGGCTCCCAGAGGCGGACCTGGTGACCCTCGGCGACGGCGCGACCGTGGAACGGGGTTG
The DNA here is from genome assembly GCF_000686785.1 of Rhodococcus sp. UNC363MFTsu5.1. Classification (NCBI taxonomy): domain Bacteria; kingdom Bacillati; phylum Actinomycetota; class Actinomycetes; order Mycobacteriales; family Nocardiaceae; genus Rhodococcus; species Rhodococcus sp. UNC363MFTsu5.1. Next base: position 179,419 of record NZ_JMLO01000004.1, on the reverse strand, counting down.
CGTCGTGCAAACCCACCTGTTCCATGATCGGATCATGTCCATGGACACCGTCACCCTCGGCAACGGAGCAACCCTGGGACCGCACTGCGTCGCGCTGCCCGCGGCAGGTATCGGCGACGGGGCCACTGTCGGGCCCGCGTCGCTCGTGATGCGCGGCGACACGGTGCCGCCGAACACCCGCTGGCAGGGCAACCCGATCACCCCGTGGGCGTGACGATGGTGAAGCCGGGGAAGTTTTACGAGGAACCGATCGATTCGTACCTGCCCCACGTCGGCAACCACGGCTATCGGGTGTCGCGTTACGAGCTGGACCTGACCTACAAGGTGCACGGGAACCGGCTGTCCGGCAAGGCGTCGATCACCGCCGTCACCACGGAGATCCGGGCGAAGTTCGCCTTCGACCTGTCGCAGAGTCTGTCGGTGTCCAAGGTGTCGGTCAACGGCGCCAGGCCCGCGAAGTACACCCACCAGCAGGGGAAGCTGACGATCACCCCGGCGCAGGCGATCCCGGCTGGCGGCGCGCTGTCGGTCACCGTGCAGTACGCGGGCACCCCGAAACCGATCCGCAGCCTCTGGGGCGAGGTGGGCTGGGAGGAGCTGACCGAGGGCGCTCTGGTGGCCAGCCAGCCGAACGGCGCCGCGTCCTGGTTTCCCTGCGACGACCATCCCGGCTCCAAAGCCAGCTACCGGATCTCGATCACCACGGACTCGCCGTACTACGCGCTGGCGAACGGCGCGCTGGTGCGCAAGCAGGTCCGCGCCAGCCACACCACCTGGGTGTACGAGCAGACCGAGCCGATGGCCAGCTACCTGGCCACCATCCAGATCGGGCCGTACGAGCGCAGGCACGTCGACAACGGTGCCGTGCCCATGCACGCGGTGCTCCCCCAGCGACTGCGGACGGCGTTCGAGCACGACTTCGGCAGGCAGCCGCAGATGATGGAGACCTTCGTCCGATTGTTCGGGCCCTACCCGTTCGCGGACTACACCGTCGTCGTCACCGACGACGAACTGGAGATTCCCATTGAGGCGCAGGGCATCTCGGTCTTCGGCGCGAACCACTGCGACGGCAGGCGCAGCGCGGAACGGCTGGTCGCGCACGAGCTGGCGCACCAGTGGTTCGGCAACAGCCTGACGCTGGGGTCGTGGCGCGACATCTGGCTGCACGAGGGCTTCGCCTGCTACGCGGAATGGCTGTGGTCGGAGAACTCCGGCGGGCCATCGGCGCAGGAGATCGCGACCCAGGCGCACCGCAACCTCACCGGGCTGCCGTACGACGTGCTGCTCGGCGACCCGGGGCCCGAGCTGATGTTCGACGACCGGGTCTACAAGCGCGGCGCCCTCACCCTGCACGCGCTGCGGACCACGCTCGGCGACGAGGCCTTCTTCGACCTGCTCCGGCAATGGACGGCCAAGCACCGCCACGGCACCGTCACCACCGAGGAATTCACCGACCTGGCCGCGCATTACACCGACCGGTCGCTGCGCCCGCTGTGGGACGCGTGGCTGTTCCAGAAGGCGATGCCGTAGGCGGCTGCGTTCCGGTCCCCCTGGCGGGCTGGGCGCGCTGCCGCCTCGCCACCCGCTGTCAGCGGGTCGGCAGGTGCGATCGGCTCTTGACCAGCACCAGTACCAGGGACACCGCGGCGACGACGGCGCCGATCACGAACAGCAGCGGGTAGCTGAACACCGTCGGCCAGGCCTGCACACACAGCGCCATCGCCGCGGGCACCGCGAACCCGATGTAGGTCAGCGAGTAGAACACCGCGGTGAGCCCGGCGAGGTCGTCGGGGCGCGCGATCCGCTGGATCTCCTGCAGCCCGGACACCAGCGCCATGCCGTAGCCGCCGCCGAGCACGACGGCCGCGGCCAGCGCCAGCGGGACCGTCAGCCGGTCGGCGGCGACCGCGGCGACGGTCATACCCACCACCAGGATCGCGAGCGCGACGGCGACGGCCCTTGCGCTGCGCGGGGTGTCGATGCGCCTGCCCACGGCCTGGATCGAGAACCCCGCAGCCAGCGCGACCACGCAGAGCAGCGCCGAGAACGCGACAGGACGACCCCCGCTGTGCTCGGCCATCAGCGCGGGCATCACCGCGTAGGCGCAGCTGGCCGACCCGAACACCCATGGCGCGAGCGGGACGATGACGTACCGGAAGCGCAGGTGACCGGCCGCCGGGATCCGCAGGTCCTCGCGGAGCGGGACGCGCTGATCGGCAGGCACCACGGGCCGGGTCTCCGGCGTCGCGAACAGGGCGACCCCCGCGACCACCGCGATCGAGATGTGCACCAGGTACGCCAGTGCGCTCGGCCACGGCGCCCACTGCGCGAGCACGCCCGCGACCCCGGCGCCGAGGGCGAACCCGGCGGTCAGGCTCATGGCCGCGCGCCTGGCACCCGAACCGGCGCCCGCGCGCCGATCCCACGGCTCCGCAGACAGTTCCTTGAGCCAGCTGCCGCCGACCGCCATGCCGATGCCGAGACCGATGCCGCTGAGGATGCGGCCGCCGACGAGCAGCACGGAGCTGTCGGCTCCCGTGGCGAGCACAAGGGATCCGGCCGCCGCGATGAACGGGGCGGGCAGCATCACCGGCCGTCGGCCGAGCCGGTCCGACAACGGACCGCCGATGAGCAGGGCGGGCACGATGCCGAACACGTACGCGAACAGGAAGCTGTCCACCACCACCGGGGAGTAACCGTGGTCGAGGCGGTACATCACCAGCAGCGGGGTGAACTCGTTGCCGCCCCACGCGACGGCGAACATCGCCGCGGACACGAGCGCCCACGGCGCCACGGTCCGGTTCCGCGCACGGCGGCCGAGCGCGGCCGGTGCGGTGTCGGCGATGGTGCCGGTCTGCACGCTCATCGGGCACCGGCAGACAGCAGCGGCAGGCCGTGCACGCGGCGCATGTGCACCGTGACGGCGGCGTCGTAGCCGTCGGCGTCCGCCGATTCGACCAGGTCCGCCAGCGCCGTGTGGTCGTCGATGATCGACGCGAGCTGCAGCGGGTCCCTGGCCAACGAGCGCGTGGTCATCCGCCGCTGCCGCTCGCGCAGGCCGGCGTAGAAGGTGACGAGCAGCGGGTTGCCGCCTGCGCGCACGATCAGCCCGTGGAAGTCGGCGTCGAGGCCGCTGAACCCGTCCACGTCCCCGCTCGCCGCCGCCTCGCGCTGTGCGACGAGGTTCTCGCGCAGGGCCGCGGCCAGCCCGGTCCTGGCTGTCTCGTTGCCGGCGACAGCCCGGACGGCGTCCGTCTCGACGAGCCTGCGCGCGGACACGACGTGTTCGGCCTCGCCGTCGGCGACGGGCACGATCAGCGCCCCGCGCTTGGGGTAGAGCCGCATCCAACCCTCGGCCTCGAGCCGGAGGAACGCCTCGCGGACGGGGGTGCGACTGGTGCCCATCTCGGCGGCGATCTCGCCCTCGCTGATCAGCTCACCACCGGGCAGCGCGGCGGACAGGATCCGCTCCTTCACCTCGCGGTAGACGACCTCCGCCGCCGAATGCAACTTAGACACAAGATGTATTTATACCGGCCGCTCGCGGCGCTGCCGCAGGTGGGGTGGGTATTTCTGGGGTGGGCTACGGCACCCAGTACTTGGCCGCCAGGTGCTCGATCACGGGATCGTCGTCGAGCGCTTCGTCCAGTGCGGCGAGGTCGTCGTCGAGCGCGACCAGCCGCGGATCGTTGCCCTCGCCGCGCTCGGAGGGATGGCCGCCGTCCTCGGCGATCTGACGAAGCAGCTTCTCCCGCACGCGGTCCTTCAGCGATTCGGCCATAGCTGAGCATTGACCAGAGCGGCCGCCGCTGTCGACCGGACGCGCCGAATCAGTCGTCGTGCTTGCGGAACACCCGACGCGCGACCGGGATGAGGACGACCAACGCGCCGACGAGCACGATCAGCGAGAAGATCTGCATTGCCATCGAATACCTCCTGGTCGAAGTCGATCGTCAGGTCGGTGCGAGCACCGCTCCCCACGGGGTGTTGCGCACCACGGTGAACACCGCCAACGACACCAGTATCGCGATCGTGGTGGACCGACCGAGCACGATCATCCGGTCGTCGACCCCGCCCCACCGCCGCCGCAGCCAGCGCATCCACGCCACCACCAGCACCAGAACCAGCGGCAGGATCAGCACGTTGCTCGACAGCGACCCGATCAGATCCCCGTGGGTGAGGTCGTTCACCGCGCGCAGCCCACCGCAGCCCGGGCACCACCAGCCGGTGACCACGTGGAACGGGCAGAACCCGTAGGCGCCCGCGCGGTGCGGGTCGCGCAGGTAGAGCAGGGTCGCCGCGCCGAGGCCCGCCGCCGCGACGGCCATCGGCGCACGCATCGAGCGGGCCCTGCTGCCCGTCTGCATCACCGTCATCGCGTCACCATGGCATTCATTGCGGGGCCGTCACCGCGCCCTTGATCACGACAGAGGTGACCAGCATGTCGTGCCAGCACCGATGCCGCGGATCCCACAGCGGCCACAGGAAATTCAGGAAGCAGAGGTCGCCGAGAATCCACAGCAGCAACCACCGCACCAACGCCATGCCCGGACCGAGGGGCCGTCCGTCCGCCTCGCGGACCACCGAGATGCTCAGCCACTTCTTGCCGAGCGTCTGCCCGGTGTTGCCCTGCCGGAACACCATGTTCCAGACCAGCAACGCGAGCGCAAGCAGGATGCCGGCGACCATGATGGCCACGCCGACGCCGTTGACATTCGTCAGCTCGGTATCGGAGTCGTAGTAGTAGTCGCCCGAGTAGGTGGTCGTGACCGAGGTCGAGTCCTTGAACGCGATGAATGCCCCGAGCCCCGCGAGCAGATAGCCGGGCAGCGGGACCACGATCCGGTCGAGCAGATACGCGCCGACCCGAGACCACCAGGAGGCATACGGGTAGGCGGGCGGTGGCGGACTGCCGTATGGCTGGCCCGGCGGCGGATAGCCCGGCTGTTGCGGGTACTGCGGCGCACCGCCGTAGGGCGGCTGACCTGGCGGCGGATACTGCGGGGCACCGTACTGCGGCTGCCCGTACTGCGGCGGCTGCTGGCCGTACGGGGGCTGGGGCGGCGGCGGACCTGGCGGCGTCGGGCCGGGCTGCTGGGGCTGATTCGGGTCCGACATGGCGCCACTTCCTGTCCGCAGGGTGGTGGTTCACTTCCCAAACCATAGCCCGGAACGACATCCGGCCACGGTCCTTGTCCGGCCGGTTCGCGAGGGCTACATTTCGCCTGATCCCAAAGCACGGGCAACGACGCCGGGATCGCGAGTGTCGAGGGTCTTCGACGTCGGCTCCTGAGACTGCGAGACGAACGGCAGCGACAAGGAGAGGGCCATGACCGAACCGGTATTCGACAAGTCCGAACAACTCAAGCAGGTACAGCAGGCGATTCTCGAGGGCGAGACCATCATCGCCGTCTACGACTGCATCGGTGCGGGCACCGGATTCATCGGGCTGACCGATCTCCGCGTCGTCATTCAGGACAAGAGCTTCGTCGGCAGCCGAACCGCGATCACGTCCATTCCGTACAAGAATGTCCGGTCGGTGTCCTTTCTCAGCAACAAATCGTGGGCCGGACATTTCTTCTCGTCGAGCAGCATCGCCGTTGACATCGGCCAGCAGACCTACGAGGCCGACTTCCGCGGCATCGACAAGGCGCAGCACGTGCACCGGGTGATCCTGGAGCAGATCACCAGGTAGGCCGCTCCCCGGTCCGGTCGTACACATATCGGCTGGTGGGGATCACGTCCACGTCGGTGCTCGCGCCGAAGGTGGCGGTGCTCTCGATCATCCGCGCCACCCGGCGCCCGAGCTCGGCGTCGTCTCCCGCGCTCCCGTAGAACGCGTGCGGATCGGTCATCGCGGCCATCGGGAACAGTTCCTCGACAAGGGCGTCGACCCGGGCGCCCGCGGTGAGCGGCTCGACCACGGTGTTCTGCACGTAGCCGAAGGTGGCCTGGGTCTCGATCGCCACGCTGGTGTGGTGGTTCTGCCAGCGGTCGAGCCATTCGGGTCGATCCATCCCGGCGGGGATCCGCAACAATGCGACGTTGGCCAGGGCCTCGGTGCGGACGCCGTTCGCTGTTGCTGGTGCCGGCATCAACACCCGTTCCTCGACCACCCAACCCGCGATGCGGTCGGCAGCCGCCGAGAGGGCTTCGGTGACGGCCGCGAACTCGTGTGGAATCCAGATGCTGACGATGGCACCGACGGGCTGCTCGTAGGTCGTGAGGCGGAGCTGCGCGGACGCCACGTCGACATCGTCGATGTTGACCTGGAACCTGGTGGCTCCGAGCGCGGCGAGTCGCTCACGGAGCTGCTCCGCGAACAACGTGTCCGACAAGCGCGGCCCCCAGAGGGCGTACATCAACTTCATCGTCGAATCCTCTCTGCGGCCTGGCATTCCGTCAGTATCCAGCCCGGGCGATCCGGCCGCGACCCAAAGTAGGGTCACGCATCGCCCCGGTCAATACCCGGCACTCGGGTTCCGAGTCCGACCACGTGATCCCGGCGGCTCCGGCGCCGGCCAGCTGTTGCGCCGGACTCGACCAGGCCGGAGAGTGGTCCTCCGTGAGCCATCGCATCCACCACCTCAGCTGCGCGACGATGTGCCCCAGCGCAGGCCTCGTCCCCGGCCTCGCCCCGTCGCGCCTGGTCGCCCACTGCCTGCTGGTCGAGGGACCCGAGGGCCTGACGCTGGTGGACACCGGCTTCGGCACGGCCGACGTCGCCGATCCGGTCGGCAGGCTCGGCAGGCCGTTCGTGATGTCGGTCGGCGCCAGGATGGACCTCGCGCTCACCGCCGTCGCCCAGGTACGCGCGCTCGGCTACGACCCCTCCGATGTCCGCGACATCGTGGTCACCCACCTGGACGGCGACCACGCGGGCGGCCTCGGCGACTTTCCGTGGGCCCGCGTGCACGTGCACGCCGACGAGCTCGCGACCGCGCGCACCAGGCCGACGCTGCTCGACAAGACGCGGTACAGCGCGAAGCAGTGGGCGCACGATCCGATCTGGGTCGAGCACCGCCCCGGCGGCGACCGGTGGTTCGGCTTCGAATCGGTGCAGGCGGTCAGCGAGGACGTGCTGCTGATACCGCTGCGCGGACACACCTTCGGGCACAGCGCGGTGGCGGTGCGTCGTCCCGGCGGCGGCTGGTTCCTGCACGCGGGCGACGGGTACTACTTCGCCGACGAGAAGCTGACCCCGCCCTCCTGCCCGCCGGGCCTGCGGGCGACCCAGATCCTGATGGAGATGGATCGCCGGTCGCGAATCGCCAATCAGGGCAGGCTCCGTGAACTGCACGCCGCACACGGCGACGAGGTCACCATCATCTGCGCGCACGACGCGAGCGAGTTCGACGCGCTCGCCGCCGTCACCGACTGAGCGCGGGTCGGGCTACCCGGCGAGGTCGTCCGGGCCGATCGGGTCGGCGTCCCAGAGCGCCTGGGTGACCGACGGCCGGGTCCGGAACCGGTTGACGACGACGAACCCCACCGCGATGAGCGCGCCGACGGCGGCTCCGGTCACGACGCGGCGACACGCGCGGGTGGACTTCGTCGGCTCGAGTTCGGTGGTCATGCGAGGAGTCTCCCGCACTCTCCCGCCGAACTCGAAAGGCCCCTCTCCCGCGGGTGCGGGCGAGGGGCCTTTCGAGTGGAGCCGCCTAAGAGAATCGAACTCTTGACCTTTTCATTACGAGTGAAGCAATAAACGGCCTTGAACAGCAGGGACCTAGCCAGTGTTCCGGCCCTGTTCCGCCTCGGCCTTTCTACGCCTCTCCGTGAACCGCGTCCGCTCGGCCTTCATGTGGGCGTCCATCGCCGCCGGAAGCGCGTCCAGTTCGTCGTCCCACAGGTGCCCGTAGATGTCGAGCGTCATGGCCGCCGACGCATGCCCGAGCATCCGCTGAACCGTCTTCACGTTCGCACCCGAGTGGATCGCCAGCGACGCCGCGGTATGCCGGAGCTCGTATGTGTCGAGCTCCCCCAGCCCCGCCTTCTCGACCATCGTCGACCACACGTTTCGCCACCGCGCCGCGGTCCATTGCTCGCCTGACGCTGTCGTCAGCAACCACTCCCCGCGCGCTCGACCCTCGGTTGCATTCTCGAGGTCGAGCAGAAGGTCACCGCCGACTGGGACGTCGCGATGACGGCGGGTCTTCGTCTCGTCGACTACCCCAGACTGGTCGATGTCGCGCATCACCCGCAGCCGCCCGCGCAGCGCGGCGAGGTCGCCGACCTGAAACCCCCACGACTCACCCGGCCGCACGCCGGTACGGGTGAGGACGTCCACGACCAGGCGCTCGTGCCGGCCCGGCGCCGCATCGCGCAGCCGGTCCAGCTCAGCGACCGACAGATACCGTCGCTCGCTGACCTTTTGCCGCGGGATGTCGCCCTTCCGCATCGGAGAAGCCGGGATGATGCGCTCGTCGACCGCGGTCTGCAGCAGTGCTCCGAGGACGATCCCGACCTTCCGTTGTGTCGCCTCCCCAACTGGCTTCGACTCGCCCTCCTTACAGCCGCGCGTCGTTGTCAGTATTGGCAGCCATGCGGCGACGCCGGACCGGGTGATCTGCGCGCAGGCTGTGCCGCCCCATTTCGCGTCGATGTGCTTCCAGGCAGCCTCGTAGCCGGCCCGCGTGGACTTCGACTTGCCAGCCTTCGTCGCCCACCAGATCGGCCACACCTCGCGAAGGGTGATGTCGCGGTTGGCCTTCGCGATGTAGGTTCCCGAGTCCTGATCAGTGCGCACCTTCGCGATCGCAGCCTCGGCCGCGTCTCGGGTGGTGAAGGTACGCGAGACCTCGCGGCCGGCCTCGTTCCAGACCGCGAGCCAGCGCTTACCCGTGCCGTAGCGCGCAGTACGGATCTTGCCCTTCCCGTTAGGGTTCGGCGTCATCCAAAGGTCGCGAACGCGCGCCATAGACCTAGCCTTCCCCTCTCCGCCACCCGACCGAAGCGATCAGTCGAGATCGTCAAACAGCGACACATCTTGCGGTGCGTCACCCAACGCGACTAGCCGATACGACCATCGTCCGCGTGGGCCAGCCTTCTTCAGTGGACGGACCCGCTCAAGAACCGCGATGACCGGTCGGTCAATATGAGCCTTCACGGCATCTACGAGATCGTTCTCAAATGCCCCTTCATAGGCACGCGTATTCGACTCGAGATAAAAGATCCGACGACGGGTACGCATGCCGTCTATTCGACCGGTTACCTCTATCGACTCTCGCTCCATTTCCACCCCCTCTTTCAGGCCCTCCGAAATTCGTCGAGCCTGATCCAGGGTCACAATAGATCCGTACTGATCTCCAAGATGGGTAGTTAGACTCATGCCAATTCCTGCCGTCTGCTCGACAGCGAGAGCAATATCGCGAACCGCATTCAATGGGGCGCGGTCGCGAGCAAAGGTGGCTGACACGGCCTCTTGATCATCCGCACTAACAGGCAGCACTTCAATAAGCTCACGAGCAGCCTTTTCGGCCATCGTCTCGACGCTGTGCGCATAGAAGAGTTGGCTGTCAACCTCAGATGGCGACTCGAACCCGAACTCAATTCTCCGCCCGAACTGGCGGCGCGGAAATAGCCGCGCAAGATAGCGGTCAGTTTCACGCAACTGGGTGGCCGCCGACGATGAATTCGCTAGATACTTACTCATTCGAGCAACAGCGTTCTGAACGGAACTGGAAACCACCGCCAGCGCGCTTGCGTCAATATCTTCCGAGAAATCGACTGCCAGTATAGGGACTCGTCCACCGTCGCCAAATTTGACATCTGCCGCGGACAGTGAAGCGCGGGCTAAATTATCGAGCCATGTGTCGCCTGCGATTTGGTGACGCATGTCGGAGAATCTACTCACAGCGACACCTCCACATATCCCTTTTCGATGCCTTCAAATACCTGGCCATCGTGGCCCTTCACAGCTGACCATGTCTCATGCCAGTCATCTTCGTGACCCGGGAAGCAGAGGAACCCGTCGAGCATTGATGCGACTGGCTTCACATGTTCAAGGCCAAGGTAGATGGGGGGACCGACAACAACATCCTGCAAGGTAAGGAGCGAATAGAGCTGCCCTCGCTCCTGCTCGTCGAGGTCGAGGAGTCTGTTCCAGTCATCGGGCAGGATGAGCACCGAGGCGTCACAGGGCGCGTCATCGCGCCTGGTAACGATGTGCCCGGTGATCCACAGTCGGCCAGCACCCACGGTCTTCCTGGCAGCCTGATGGAAGACCCGAATCGCAGTGAACATTGCCTCGCGATGCTGCCGATCGGGCGCATCTTCCACGCACCGCTCGTGCAACTCTGCAAGGTCGGCGGGGTGGCACCCTGATGGCAACAGGCCCTCACTCGTCCAGTTGGGCAGATTCACCCCCGCACCTTCCCCCTGTTTCGACTGCTCTGGTTTGCATAGATACCTGGACCGGCCTTAGCCATCATGGCCAGCGGGTCGTCACTCACGGATTTCGTCGCGGCGGTACCGCCTGACCGATTCCCCGCCTCATCCCCAGGAGGGGCCGCCGCCGAAGGATCCGTCACCAGAGGATCCGTCGCCAGAGGATCCGTCACCGGAGGATCCGTCAATGGCTCGTCGTTACGTGAACCCTCGCGAATCCGCCGCACCATCTCTTCGGCTAGCTGGAGGTCAGTCGCGTCCAGCAACGCGGCCTGGACACCGCCACGACTCGCCTCCTCCGCGCTGATGACCCCGAACGCTATGAGTCCGTCGATCGGATCAGCACCGAAGTGGTGCGCAATGTCGACCGCAAGCGCAGGGTCCCTTGCTTCAATCCGCCGCCGAACCGTCACGTGGTTGATCTCTAAGGCTGACGCGAGCGACCGAAGGGATGCCCCGTTGCTGACGGAGTCGACCCATCTCTGCGCGGGGGTGGTTTCCACACTCCCCAGTGTGGTGCAAATTTGCAACACCCGCAACCGCCCTCACCAGCGACTTACGTCCACAGGAGCGACATCCGGGTAATTGCATGTTGCAGATTCTCGCCACGGTGGTTACTGTTGTAACCACGCCGAGGAGGTGAACACCACGACATGCCACGCATCACCCTCAACACAGCGGCGCTCGAAAGGCTGCAAGCCCTACACGCGCTCAATGAATCAACGACCGCCAGAGCCATTGGTTGCGATCGCGCCACGCTCCGGCGCATCAAAGACGGCGCGAGCCCGTCAGCGGCCTTCATAGCCGGAGCGGTCCTCACGTTCCGAGTCCCGTTCGAATCGCTATTCGCCGTTGCCGAATGCGATGCAGTGCCCGCATGAAGAAGCCGTCAGCTGCTGCAACAGCTGACGGCCAGTGACACGAAAGGAATCCACATGTCAGAGGCCAATGGTACGGCAGTCGCACCTACGGGTGGGGCCTCGCCGTTTGACGATGCACGCGAGGTGCGATCCGATGGAACCGAATTCTGGTCGGCCCGCAAGCTCGTACAGCTGACCGAGTACGAGACGTGGCGTAACTTTGCCGCCGCGGTCGAACGCGCCAAGATCGCATGCCAGAACAGCGGATCCGCACCTCAGGATCATTTTGTCGACGCCGTCAAGATGATCGAACTCGGCAAGGGCGGCCGACGGGAGGTTGAGGACTTCGAGCTGTCCCGCTTCGGTGCGTACCTCGTCGTGATGAACGGGGATCCCCGCAAGATGGCGATCGCCGCGGCGCAGGCCTACTTCGCTATCCGCACTCGTCAGGCGGAGGTCGCTGAACGTGGGCTCGCCGATGTGATCGACCTGGCCGCAGCAAGGCTCCGCCTCATCCAGACCGCACAGGGGCTGATCGACCCCGGCCATCTTGAGGCGAAGGCTCGGATCGTCCTGGCCCGCGGTCTCGGCGACGCCCCCGAGTTGGACACGGCAACCACGCCCTTGTATGCGCAGACATACCTCGAGGAGAAGGGGCTCGACCGCACCGAGATCAAGTCGATGTCACCGGTGTTCGGGAAGCGGATCAAAGCCGCGTACGTGCTCGAGTACGGCAAGGACCCAAAGCAGTACCCACTCGAGACGGCGACTGGCCAGGTTCGGAACGTGAACGCTTACACGGAATCCGATCGACCGCTGCTCGATGCAGTGTGGGCCAAGTACTACGGGGGGGCCGCATGAACGTGCGACTGCTGACCGTCGCCCAGGCCGCTGGACACCTCGGGGTATCGACGAAGACGGTGCAGCGCATGTACCGCGCCGGCGAGGTCCCCCACGTCCGGCTCGGAACGCCGCCTCGGTGGGTGCGGATTAGCCAAACAGATCTCGACGCTTTCATCGCTCGACGCCGGATCGAGGTGGCGATGTGACCCGCAGTCCGTGGTTGATCTACCCGGCCGTCATCGTCCTGTCTGCAGCCGACGCAGTCCTCGAGTTCCAGCGGGACGCTGTCGCCGCTGCGACGCGGGCGCTGCTTCGGCTGGTGGCGGCATGACTTCCTACCGGGTCAACGCCAGGCCGGGGCGCGAGGACGCGCACGTGTACATGGTCGAGGAGTTTGTCACCGGCCGGTGGGTCGAGATCGGCGGCCCGTTCACCACATGGTCGGCCGCACAGCAGTGCATGGAGAGGAAGGCCACCGCCGGCGCGCAACGGCCAGTGCCTCTCACGCACGACGATCTGCGCGCCATGGTCTTCGCGACCGTGGCCGCGGTCCAGCGGGCACAGGCTCGCGTCGACCGGGCGCGCGACACCTACGAGGCCGCGATCTCCGATCTCGCTGAGGCCCGACTGCGGTCGGCCCGCGTGGTCGCTGAGCAGATGGCGGCCGACCGGGCGTGCGCAGACGCACAGGCCGCCGTCCGCCACAAGGTCCGGTGATCGTGCGCCGAGTCCTCGTTGCGTCCACCTCCGTCCTGGCGTTCGTCCTCGTCGGTATCGGCTGGATCCTGCAGCACCTGATCCCTTAGCTCCCACCACTTCCCAGTGTCAGCGCAGGCCACCACCTGCGCCGACCCACTGCACCCAAATTCAGGAGACCCACCGTGAAGAACACCATCACCGTCGAATCCATCTACGAGCGCGAAGGTCTCGCGCTCCCCCCGAAGCGCCGCGCCCAGCACCACCGCGGCGTACCGGTCGCGATCTTCATCGCCGCCGACTTCTCGGAGAAGTTCACCAAGCACGCGGAGCGCTCCGGCGTGCGCGCCGGATGGCTGGTGGCCGCGTGATGCGCACTGTGTCGATCCACATGCACCGCGATCCCGAGGAGGGCGTCACCCAGCGCGGCGGGGAGTTCGGCGGCGGCAACCTACTGCTCGGACTGTCCAGCACCGAGGGCGCGCCCGCCGACTTCAACGATCCCGACCAGTGGATCACCACCGGCGACCTGTTCGAGTTGATGGCCGAGACCGAGGTCGACACCGCACGGACGGCCGCCTTCTACCGCGGCTGGTACCCGGCCGTGATCGGGATCAACGGCATCGCGACCGTCCTCATGCCCGTCGATCGGATCGAGGTGGCAGCGTGACCGGGTTCTTCGGCGTCGCCGTCTACCACCCCAAGCACGAGGTCAACGTCGGCACGCTGTGGCGGTCCGCCTTCACCTACAACGCGTCGCTGCTCGCCACCATCGGCGCCCGCTACGAGCCGCAGGCATCCGACACCTGCAAGACGCCGCTGTCGGTGCCGCTGCACCACTACGACGACATCGACGACCTGATCCGCCATGTGCCGCACCGGTGCCCGATCGTCGGCGTCGAGCTCGACGCGCGCGCCGTGCCGCTGACCGACTTCGTGCACCCGGACCGAGCGATGTACCTGCTCGGCGCCGAGGACCACGGGCTGCCCGAGCGAGTGCTCGACCTGTGCCACTACGTCGTGCAGATCCCGACGCCGGCCGACTGGTCGCTGAACGTCTCGGTGGCCGGGTCGATCTTGATGCACGACCGGGTCGCGAAGTCGGCCGCTCTACGCATCGCGGCGGGGGTGGTCGCGTGAACGCCTTCGAGTACTGGCAATGGCTCAAGGTGCACCTGCTGTCCGCCGAGATGCTGTGGATGTACGCCACCGGCGGAACGTTCGGCGCTGCCTTCTATTTCGCGGCCGGGGGTGCGTGATGAGCGAGTTCATCGACGGCCACAACAAGACCGTGATCACGGTCGAGAACGGCCGCCTGTTCATCGACGGCTACCGGCGCGGCACCCGCGACCCCGAGGAGTGGCTGCCCGCCTACCGGGCGTCGCACCCGGTCGACGACATCCGCGAGGACATCGAAGACCTGACCGCCGACCCGGGCACCGACGACGGCGCCGTGGACCGCGCCTACGACCAGCTCCGCGACCACCACCTCATCAATGACCAGAACTTCGGGAGTGACCATGACTGACCAGAAGACCACCGCGCTGCACCTGATCGCGCTCGGCCAGCTGCAGAAGATGATCAAGGCCGAGACCGACGGGCGCCGCGGCGCGCTGCACAGCGGCATGGACGAGGGCGACCGCATCACCGTCCACGTCGAGATCGACGGCGAGAAGGTGAAGCTCGGCGCCGTCATCAAGACCGACCCGACCACCGAACTCGCTGTCGTCGACCGCCTGGCACACGAGGCGTGGGCACTCGAGAACATGGGCGAGAACCACGTCACCGAGTACCAGTTCGGTGACTCGGCCGCGGTCGCCGAGGTGCTGCGCGAGCACGCACCGCACCTGGTCACCGAGGTCCGCAGGCCGTCGCCTCAGTGGCTCAACGAGGTGCTCGTGCTCGCCGGCCGCGGCGAAGGCCCCGTCCCGGACGGTGTCGAGCCGGTGACGGGCACCTCAGTCCTGCAGGTGCGCCCGAATGCGGCCACCGTGCCGACCACGATCCCCGAGCTGTGGCGGCGCGACCTGCTCGACCTCGGCGAGCTCCTCGCGATCGAGGACGGTGGCGCGTGAACGAGTCTCCCCGCGCGCCACTGTCCGGGTCGTGGTCGATGCCCGACACCCTCACTGGGCTCGCCGCGCCGCCGCGACGGCCGACCGGCGTCTACATCCGCCGCACCCGCCCCGGCCGGGTTCACCCGCAGTACATCGACTGCAGCGTCCTCCCCGCTGGGCGCGACGCCGACGGGACGTACTGGTGGGTCCCGGTCCCGGTCGTCGACACGTGGATCGACCCCAAGACCGACCGAATCCTGTACGACCACCTGCCGCCCGACTCGGGCATTCAAGGAATGGAGGTTTCCCCGTGATCGCATTCGAGCCCGCAACGAAGGACGAAGCGAAAGCCCGCATCGCGCTGTGCGGTCCGCCCGGGTCCGGCAAGACGTACACCGGCCTCGCGCTCGCGTTCGGCCTCGGGAAGCGCGTCGTCGTCGTCGACACCGAGCGCGGCACCGCGTCGAAGTACGTCGGTGTCAACGGATGGCAGTTCGACCGCCACAACGCGGTCCGCTACTCGCCTGCCTCGCTGGTCGAGATCCTCGGCTCCGCGGCCGGGCAGTCGTACGACGTGCTGCTCCTCGACTCGTGGTCGCACTACTGGGAGGGCGTCGACGGGATGCTCGAGCAGGTCGACCAGCGCGCCAAGAGCGGCAACAGCTTCTCTGGCTGGAAGGAGGCCCGGCCCGACGAGCGCCGCATGATCGACGCGCTGCTCGCGTACCCCGGGCACGTGATCGTCACGATGCGGTCCAAGGTCGAGTACGTCGTCGAGGTAGACGAGCGCGGGAAGAAGGTGCCGCGCAAGGTCGGGCTGAAACCGATCCAGCGCGACGGCATCGAGTACGAGTTCGACATCGTCGGTGACCTCGACCTCGGCAACACACTGACTGTCAGCAAGACGCGGATGCCGACGCTCGCGCACGCCGTCATCGACGAGCCGGGTTTGGCCCTCGCCGAGCAGGTCCGCGAGTGGCTCGAGGACGGCGTCGAGCGCCCGACCGTCGCCGAGTGCCGGGACCGCGTGCTGGCTGACGACCACACGGCCGCGTCGATGCTCGCCTTGCACCGCGAGCTCGAGGGGCAGCTGATGCTCGGCGCGCCGACGACCAACGCCGAGGGCGAGCCGACGACGCTGCGCGACCTCGTCATGGTGCGCGGTCTAGCGCTGCGCGACGCGGAGAAGGCCGCGGCCGCGCCAGCTGAGGGCGGTGCCTGATGCTGACAATGACCGATCTCTTCTGTGGCGCTGGCGGATCCAGCACCGGCGCCACCGCCGTGCCCGGCGTCTCGGTGCGGATGGCCGCGAACCACTGGCCGCTGGCGATCGAGACCCACAACACCAACCACCCGAACACCGACCACGCGTGTGCCGACATCTCGCAGGTCGACCCGCGGCTGTTCCCGACCACTGACATCCTCTGGGCGTCGCCCGAGTGCACCAACCACTCGCAGGCCAAGGGGCGCAAGCGGAACGCCGACGCCACGCCGGACCTGTTCGGCGAGGTGCTGCCCGACACGGCGGCCGAACGGTCCCGGGCGACGATGTGGGACGTACCGCGGTTCGCCGAGCGGCACCAGTACGCGGCGATCATCACCGAGAACGTGGTCGACGCCGCGAAGTGGATCATGTTCCCGTCCTGGCTCGACGCGATGGATCGCCTCGGCTACGACCACCACATCGTCTACCTGAACTCGATGCACGCGAAGGCGGCCGGCGACCCGGCGCCGCAGTCCCGGGACCGCATGTACGTGGTGTTCTGGCGCAAGGGGAACCGCACGCCGGACCTCGAGCGCTGGACCCGACCGCGCGCCTACTGCCCCTCGTGCGACGAGGTCGTGACCGCGATGCAGGCCTGGAAGAAGCCGACCCGCTGGGGCCGGTACCGCGCCCAGTACGTGTGGCGCTGCCCGAAGGTCGCGTGCCGCAACGGGATCGTCGAGCCGGGCTGGCTGCCCGCGGCGGCCGCGATCGACTGGTCACTGCGCGGCGAGCGGATCGGCGGCCGCGCGAAGCCGCTCGCGCCGAAGACGATGGCGCGCATCGAGGCCGGGCTCGCGAAGTTCGCGGGCCCGTTCACTGCCGAGGTCGCGGGGAACACCTTCGAGCGGCGCCCGGGCGTGCGGACCTGGTCCACCGACGACGTGCTCAAGACGCTGCACACGACGCCGTCCAAGGCGCTGCTCGTCCCGGTCGAGGGCCGCGACGGCAAGGAGGCGCGCACCGCGGGCGAGTCGCTGCGCACCATGACCACCCGGAACGAGACCGCGTTCGTGGTGCCGCTGCGCGCGAACAACACCCCGAAGTCCGTCGGCGACCCGTTCGACACCTTCGCGGCCGCAGGGCTGCACCACGCGATGGTCACGCGCCACAACGGCAGCCGCGGCGACGGCGCCGAGATGTCGACGCCGATCGGCGAGGAGCTACGCACGCTCACCACGACCGGCGGCCAGTCACTCACCACATGGGAGCAGCCGAAGGTCGAAGACTGCCTGTTCCGGATGCTCGAGCCCCACGAGATCGCGGCCGGTATGGCGTTCACCCCGGGATACAAGATCCTCGGCAACAAGCGCGAGCAGGTCCGGCAGGCCGGAAACGCGGTCTGCCCGCCCAACGCCCGCGACCTCGTCGCCGCGGTCGCCGAGTCCCTGGCGGTGGCCTGATGGCCATCACCCTCGCCCAGGCCCGCGACAACCGCGGCGAACTGGTCGCCTACCGCAGCCCCGCCACCCGCGAGATCACCGAGCACGGCCGGATCGCGGGGGTGGCGGGCCGAATGGTGCTCGTGCGCTACAGGTCCAGCCCCGACCCGATCCCCACCCACCCCGACAACCTCGATCTGAGAACGGAGCAGACGCGATGACCACCCGAGCAAGGTTCTGCACCTCCTGCGAGGCGCCGATCTTCTTCGCGACCACCCCGGGCGACGAACAGATGCCCGTCGAAGTCGAGCCCCGCGCCGACGGGAACGTGCACGTCACGTTCTCGGACCCGCCGACCGCCCGCGTCGTTGGCCGCGGCCAGGCCGAGGGCATGCGCGCCGCCGGAATCCAGCTCTACCGCAGCCACTTCGCGAGCTGCCCGAAGGCGAACCAGCACCGCCACAACCCGCGCACCACGAGAAAGGGCCGCTGACATGGCCATCACGATCGGAACGAAGGCGCTCGTCGACCTGCTCACCGACCTCGTCGCAACCGCGTCCGACGTCCGCGGCGTGCACCTGCGCACCGTGCGCGGCCCGGACGGCGACGAGCCCGGCGACACCACCCTGCTCGTCGGAACCTCGACGAACGGCGCCGTGCTCGGCCACACCTGGACCCAGTGCACGGGCGAGCTACCGCCGATGATCTGGCCGACCGCGAGCTGCGACCTCGTGATCGGCGCGCTCAAGCGGCTCGGCAAGGGCGACAAGCTCCACGCGGTCGACGTCTCCCTCGACGGCGACACAGTGACCGTGGTCGAGACGGCGACGCTGTTCGACGACGGCGCCCGCGTCGAGTTCCAGGTCGGCGACCTCGAGCCGTGGCCGGGCGACCGGCTATGGCGGATCCTCGCCGGCCCGCCGTTGCCGACCCCGCGCGATGAGCGGGGCGACGACCTGCCCTCGACGCCGCGGACCACGTGGGCGCCGGGCGCTCTCGCGACGCTGCTGCAGATCGCGACCCGCCGCAAGGAGGCTCTGCACCTGTTCGAGACGCACTCGAACCAGATTCACCGCGCCCAGATCGGGGAGCGGTGGGTCGGGGCGGTCGCTCCGCTGAGGGCGTGGGATCACGACGACCCGGAACAGCCGAACACCGATGTGCACCTCGAGCGGCCGGACGAGCTCGACCTGTCCTGGCTAGCCGAGTACCGGGGTGGCGTGTTCGTCGGCGCCCCGGTGTTTCCGGACGAGAAGAAGGCCGCCAAGTCCGAGCCGGTCGAGCAGCCGCCGCTCGACCCGACCATGGATGCGCCGCCGGCCGCCGAGTCGCGCGACCTGGTGGCCGCGGCCGCCGAGCTGGTCGTCGCCGCTCGGCTCGGATCGGGGTCGATGCTGCAGCGCAAGTTGAACATCGGGTTCGCCCGCGCGCAGGAGCTGCTCGACGACCTCGCCGCGCTCGGGATCGTCGACTCGGGTGCTGGCGGTGTGTCCCGCGCCCGGGAGGTTCTCGTCGATGAGGCCGCTATGCGGGCCCGGCTCGCCGCCCGAGAGGGCCGACCAGGCGAGCACGACAGCGAGTGATGTTGAGGTCAGGCCCAATCGGGGCGAGAAGGAAGGAGGTGCGGCGGCGTGGCGTGGCAGTTGGTGAAGGAAGTGCTCGACGGCGCGCCGCCGCAGCTCGGCCCGTCAGAGCGTCTCGTGCTCGTCGCGCTCGCCGAGTGGGCGGACGTCGATCAGCGGGTGTGCTGGCGGACCTCGGGCGAACTGGCCGCCCGGGTGGGTGTCTCCGAGGACGGTCTGCGGAAGGTTCTGCAGCGCCTCGCGAAGTGCAATCTCGACCCGCGTCTGCCGATCTCGTTCGCCGCGTCGGGATCTCCCGTGTTCGCTCACAAGGGGCGCGCGACGACGTTCCGCGTCCCGTTCATGACGGCATGGACTGACCCGAAAGGCGGGACCGAGGTACCGCCTTTGAATGATCCACAGGCTGTTAGCAATTCATCCACAGGCGGGACGGGAGTACCGGCTTTGTTCGATGCAAAGGCGGTACTCCCGTCCGCAAAGGCGGTACCCCAGTACCTCAAAGGCGGTACTCCAGTACCGCCCAGTCCTTCCGAAACCAATAGAAACCAATCCCTTCCGCGCGAGCAGGGTCCGAGTTATCCACAGCCGCGGGACATCACAGCGAAGGAAGCAATCTGATGGCAGGCGACACCACACTCACGATCATCGGCAATCTGACGGCCGATCCGGAGCTCCGTTTCACCCCGGCCGGGGCCGCGGTCGCGAACTTCACGGTCGCGTCGACCCCGCGGTCGTTCGACAAGAACGCCAACGAGTGGAAGGACGGGGCCGCGCTGTTCATGCGCTGCAACGCGTGGCGTGAGATGGCCGAGAACATCGCTGAGTCCCTCACCCGCGGGTCCCGCGTCATCGTGTCGGGTCGGCTGAAACAGCGGTCGTACGAGACGCGTGAGGGCGAGAAGCGCACCGTCATGGAGTTGGAGGTCGACGAGATCGGCCCCTCGCTCAAGTACGCCACCGCGAAGGTCAACAAGGCCCAGCGCTCCGGCGGCGGCAGCGGCGGCGGGTACGCGGGCAACCAGGACCGCGGAAGCCGCGGCCAGGCAGATGACCCGTGGGGCAGTGCCCCGCAGTCCGGTGGGTTCGGCGGCAGCAACGACGAACCCCCGTTCTGACCCGCCCAGCCGATACCAGGAGACCGACATGCCAAACCCCACACTTACCGTGCTCGGCGTCGACCCGGGCGGCCGCTCGACCGGCCTGTGCCTGATCGACGGCCGAGACGTCATCGCCCACCGCACCGTCGAGAACGCCGCCGAGAAGATGCTGCCGATCGCGCAGCCCTACATCGCCGACGTGCTCAACGCGATCGCCGAGATGTACCCCAGCCCCAACGACAGCCAGATGCACTACTCGCTGCCCGTGCTCGCCGTCGAAGACGTGGTGCGGCCGAGCTGGCACATGAAGGGCCGCGCCGCCGTCGACCCCTCCGCACTCCTCGCCACCGCCGCGGTGCTCGGCGCGGTCCTCGCGTTCGACCCGCACGCCCATCCGGTGCAGGTGCGGCCGAGCCGCAACGGATCCCGCCCACTCGGCGAGTACCCGGCCACGCTCGTCTCCGCGGCCGAACGGCGCGGAGACGGCTGGCAGCACCGCATCGGCAGCGGCCAGCTCCGCCACGCCCGCAGCGCCTACGACGTCGCACTCGCCGGCGCCGCCCAACACCTGAACGGAGCGATCAAATGACCGACACCCCCAAGCCCACGCGCATGCCGTCGCCGATCCCACCCGGCCAGTGCTGGACCCGAAGCGGCCGCCACACCTCGTCGTCCGGCCCGGGCCCCGTCCGTTGTCGGAACTGCGGCGCGAAACTCGACGCCCCCACCCTCCCGAAGGCGGCCGACCGATGATCACCGACACCGACCACTTCTACCTCGACCGCTCCGCCCGCAGCCTGCTCTCGACCCGCCTCGGTGAGATCCGCGACTGGCTCGTCGACGAACTCGACAACGCCATCACGCGGCAGACCGCGTTCGGCAGCGGCCAGGCCACCCGGCACGGCCAGAACGACGACCCGGCCGACGTGTTCGACCTCAACGCATCCGACGTCGCTCACGACCTTTTCGGTACCCTCCGCGCGTGGACCTACCACGTGTGCACAGAGCGGCAGCTGCCGTGGCCGGGCGAAGGCCGCGCCTCACACTTCGCCGGATGGCTCGACGGACACCTCATCGACCTCGCCCTCACAGAGCAGGCCCCAACCGCCGTCGACGAGATCACCGACGCATGGAAGCGCGCCAAGTCTGCCATCGACACCCCCGGCGGCCGAGAGTTCGCCGGACCCTGCCAGAGCCCCGCCCAGCCCACCGTCACCTGCGCTGGCGTCTACGTTCGCCGCGGCACCGACACCTACACCTGCCGCGCCTGCGGCATCGCTTGCGACATCCCCGCGATGAAATCCAAGCTGCACGACGGATTGCTCGAGCGCGCCTACACCGCACGCGAACTCGCGACCGCACTGTCCGTTGAGGTCGGCGACACCGTGCCGTATGAGCGGGTGCGGAACTGGATTCGCCGGGGCAAGCTCGAGGCCGTCGACGACGACCCCGGCACAGGCGCCACCACGTACAGCCTCGCGGCCGCGCTCACTCTCTACAACGCCACACCCCGACGTAGCAGGATGACCGGATGACCGCCGTCGAGGGCCCTACTGCGTCGCGAACTTGACCCCGATCCCCAGCTCCGCCAGGTCGTTCTCCACAGCCCCCAGCTTGGTGACGTACTCATGACTCATCTCGACCGCAGGCAAAGAGACCTTCGCCCGGACTCCCCCGTCTCCGGTGCGCACGAACACAAGGCCGGTGTACTCGATCCCGTAATGCTTCAGAGTCGCTTCGACGTGGGTACGGGCCCGAGCAGACTGCTGTGCAAACAGCTCTTTCGGCGTCGAATCGGCGACGGGATCAGCGACCGGTTCCTGGGGCCTGGTAAACCGCGGGCGGGGCGCTCTCACATGCCGTTCCAGCCCGTCCACCTTGTCGAGGAGTTCTTTGAGCAGGGCGGTGTCAGTCACCTCTGGCGCAGGGGGTTGTACCCCTGCAAGCTTCATCGCCTCCGTGATAGCGGACTCGAAATCTGGCCATGACCACTCGAATCGTGTCTCGACCATGGGCCAGTTGGTCCCGGCGACATCGCTTACGGCCTTGAGGAGTTCGCGGACGCTTTCTTTGTCGACCGCGCGTTCGGCACCGGCTTCCTCCGTCTCGGGCTTCCTAGTCAGCATGATGCCCTGGAACTGACGAATGGGGCCCTCGATCTGGTAGAAGGAGTCGAAGTTGACCAGCACCGGGACCACGCGGGAGGTCCGGCCTTCGAACCGTTTGGACAATGCGCCGGCCTCGAAGTTCAGCCAGGTACTGTGCTGGTTTTCGGTGGTGACGACAATGATGCCGAACTCGCTGTTGTTGAGGCGGTCCTCGATCACCTGCAGCGCTCTGGTGCCTGCCTGGATGTCAGTGTCGGACATCCAGGGGTCCACTCGGTCGAGCATCTGGGGAAGCCAGTCACGGATCACGCGTGTGACCTCTCGCGCGAAGTCGCCCGACCAGCTGGTGAACACTTTCAAATCGCCGTCTGCCGTGCGGGGGAGCGTACAGCCGCAATCGCTCAGACCAGGCTCAGCCGAGGCGATCGCCGCCGCCTACTCCGATCACCCCGACTACCAGCAGGCGTGGCGTCAACCAACGGACTGACCAAGCCCGGATGCTAGGCTGGCGCCGGCAGGAGCGAGAGTTGTACCCACAACTCCGCTCCTTTCGGCATTCTTGCCCACCATCCACCCCACGCCCTGCGCTGAGCCGCCCAGCACCCCGCACACCCGGGTGCGGAGCCTCGCGCACCGCGAGGGGAGCCCCAGGCCGCTCGCCAGCGCCGGGGCGGCCCGGTCACCCTTCCTCGCGCTCACGGCGCGGGTGACCGGGCTCCGAACCTCCCCCACCCCAGGGGATCAGACTTCGCCCACGTCAACGTCACCCTGGCACACGAAGCCCAACACCTGGCTTACGGAACGTGCGACCGGGACCGAAGCGCCCCCCACGACCCCACCGTTCGGGTGAGGTGCAGCTGCGCAGGCGAACCCAACCTCAGGAGGTCACATGGACCCACTCGTCCGATGGATCACCGGCATCACCGGCCAGGTGCTCCGCGAGATCGCCGACGCCATCGACAGCCGCGGCCCGGCCACCACCGAACAGCCGGTCGTCGTGCACATCGCACATCTGACCATCAACGAAGCGCCGACGCGGAAGCTGTTCGGGCGCAACCCCACGTAGATGGCCGGCAACACCACTGCGAAGGGCCTCGGGTGGGAACACCAGAAGCAACGCGACCGACTACTCCGCGCGCACACCGACGGCACGCTGTGCTGGTGGTGCGACCAACAGATGTACCGCGACGCTGCCCGCAACTGGGACGAGCGACCACTAGCCGCCGACCACTCACTCGCACGAGCACACGGCGGCACCAAGGCTGACCGACTACTCCACTCGACCTGCAACAACCAGCGCGGAGACGGCGCGAGAGACCACCTACGCCCCGCGGCCACAGGCCAACCCGTCGAGGACGCAAAGACCGCGCACGAGGCCCTCGGGACCCGCGCAATGCCCTGGCCATGACCCACCCCCAATATTCCTGAGGGGGTGGGGTCCCTGACTGCCATTCCGGTAGTCAGGAGTTTTTTTACAGGGGGCCGGAAACGCTACGAGCAATCGCGGGGAGGTGGCCCCAGTGACAGAGACATTCGGCGCCGCCGGGACGCGGCTGCATGAGGCACTCACCGACGACGGGGATTCGTTCGCGATCGGCGTGCTGGTCATCGAGGCCAGCCGGATCGCTGACCGTCTTGCCGAACTCGAGCGTGTCCTGTCGGGCGACAACGAGCTCTGGATGCGGCTGACGGCTGGGCGCGACGGCGTGCTCGAGGTCCGGGTCGATTCGCCGCTGCAGGAGGCCCGGCAGCAGGCGAGCGTGCTGCGGCAGTTGATCGCGGAGGTTCGCAGGCAGAAGGGTTTGGCCGGACCGGAGCAGGGCCCCGATGGTCTCGACGATCTGTGACGATTTCCCCACGCTGACCGGCCGCCAGGAGCCCCACCACCTTTCGGTATTCGACGGCGACGCCACGCACGGTGAGAAAGCCGTCGAACTGGGGCGACGAGCCGGGTCGATCGCGATGCCGTGGCAGGTCGATGCCCAGCACGCGATCCTGTCGAAGACGCCGGCCGGTCGCTGGACCCACCCCACGTGCTGCCTGATCTGCCCGCGACAGAATGGCAAGTCGGAGATCCTGATTCAGCGGTGCCTGTACGGGCTGTTCAAGCTCGACGAGACGATCATCTACACGGCGCAGCGGTGGAAGACCGCTCGCGACGCGTGGCGCCGGATGAGGTCCCTGATCAAGGGCCGCCCCTGGCTGGAGAAGCGTGTCGTCAAGGCGAACTGCTCGCAGGGCGAGGGAATCATCGAACTCGCGTCCGGCGCGGTGATTTCGTTCGGCACCCGCTCGAACGACACCGGCCGCGGCCTGACGGACGTCGACCTGATCGTCTACGACGAGTCGTACAACCTCACCGACGGCGAGCTGGCGGCGATGGCCTTCGTGCAGATGGCTGCGACGAACCCGCAACGGATCTTCGCGTCCAGCGCAGTGAACCAGGAACAGCACGCGAACGGCGAGGTCCTCGCATCGGTCCGCGTGCGCGGGCTCGCGCGAGAACCGAAGCTGTACTTCGCCGAGTACATGGCGCCCGAGGAGATGCCGCGCGACGCCGAGGAGACCTGGCGCTACGCCAACCCGTCCTACGGGGTGATCCAGACCGCCGACAAGATCCTCGACATCATGAACAACCTGGCGACCCCGGCGGGCCGCAAGGGATTCGACGTCGAGGCGCTAGGTCGCGGAGACTGGCCCGTCCTGAAAACCGAGACCGAGCTGTTCTCGGTGATCAAGCAAGACCACTGGGAAGCGACGACCGACGTCGCGCCGCAGCTCGTCGGACCGATCGGGATCGGCATCGACCGCACCATGGATCGAAAGTGGTGGATCCTCGCCGCGGCACAACGCACGACCGCCGGCCGGATCCATGTCGAAATCGGCTACTACCGCGCAACGTCGCAATCCGAATTCATCGACTACACCGTCGATCTCGTGACGCTGTGGGATCCATGCGCGTTGGCCATCAACAAGAAGTCGCCGGCCAATGTGCTCGAGGCGCCGCTACTCGACGCACTGATCGAGCCCGTCATGACGTCGGCGCCGCAGATGGTCACCGCGTGCGGCGACTTCCTCGACGCCACCGTCGACGGATCGCTCAGCCACACCGGGCAGCCGATCCTGACGGAGGCGGTGGCCGGCGCGGTGAAGCGGACACTGCCGGCCGGCGACTGGGCGTGGAGCGTTCACGACAACCTCGCGGCGCTCATCGCCGCGACGCTCGCGAGATGGGCGCTGGTCACTTACGGCGCGGCCGCGATCACCGCACCGGCGGCCGCGCCGGTCGCGGGCACGCGCGACCAACAGGACTACGACGACAGTTTCGACGCGCTGACTGCCGCGTTCTAGAGACAGGGGTGAGCTATGGCCGACACCAACCACGCTGCACCCACCGCGGAGATCGGCTACGTCAACGGCAGCGCTGACGGCTGGCTGCAGTGGGACGACGACGAGCGCGTGCCCGAACTGCAGTGGCCGCAGGCGGTGCACACGTATTCGCGGATGCTCAAGGAGGACGGCCGGGTCTCGTCCGTGATCCAGGCGATCGGCCTGCCGATCCGGCGCACCGCGTGGCGCATCGACCCGAACGGGGCCCGCGACGAGGTCACCGCCTTCGTCGCCGACAACCTCGGTTTGCCGATCGCCTCGGCTGAGCCCGTGGGTCGCCCACGATCGAAAGGCCGGTTCTCCTGGGGTCAACACCTGCAGGCGGCACTGCTGATGCTGCCCTACGGGCACAGCTATTTCGAGCAGCGCTATCGCGTCGTCGGCGAGGGCCGCACAGCAAGGTTCCACCTGCACAAGCTCGCGCCGCGGCCGCAGAAGACGATCGCCAAGATCACCGTCGCGCTCGACGGCGGGCTCGAGTCGATCACGCAGAATCCGCCAGCTCGGGCCGGGACGGTGGTCGCCGGTATCGAGGAACGCGAGATTCCGGTGTCGCGCCTCGTGGCCTACGTCCGTGACCCCGAGCCCGGAGTATGGACCGGAAGTTCGCTGCTCCGTCCGGCCTACAAGCACTGGCTGCTCAAGGACGAGATGATGCGGATTCAGGCCGCCACCGCTCGGCGGAACGGCATGGGTATCCCGGTCGGCACCGCGGCAAACGAGGGCGACCAGGTCGAGGTCAATCAGATGCAGAAACTCGCGTCGGGCCTGCGCGGCGGCATGGCCTCGGGCGTTGGACTGGCCAAGGGTCAAGAGCTCGCACTGCTCGGCGTGCAGGGAAACCTGCCCGACATGCAGCAGTCGATCGAGTACCACGACAAGCAGATCGCGCTCGCCGGTCTCGCGCACTTCCTGAACCTCGACCGCGGCGGAAGCTACTCCCTCGCTTCGGTGCTCAATGACACGTTCGTGCAGTCCGTGCAGACATTCGCCGAGTCGATCAGCGACATCGCGAACGCGCACATCGTAGAGGACCTCGTCGACATCAATTTCAGACCGGACGAGCCAGCACCGCGGATCGTGTTCGACGAGATCGGATCTCGCCAGGATGCGACCGCGGCGGCGCTCGCCATGCTCGTGCAGGCCGGACTGCTCGAGCCCGACGAGGCCCTCAAGATCAGCGTCCGTCAGATGATCGGCGTCCCCGCCGCGCGGCCCGACCCGCCAGCTGCCGAGGAAGGAGTCGCGTGAGCATGACGGACACTGAACCACCCCTCCCCGTCCCAGCGGCACCGCCGCTCTCACACCTGCCGAATGTCGAGCTGATGCACGCCGGAACGTGGTCGGCGAGCACCGGCGTCCACACGTTCACCGCCGACGACTTCGCGTACGCGGTCGCTGCGCTGGACTGTCCCGCGGTGCGGCGGCCGATCATCAAGCTCGGCCACACCGACCCGCGATTCGACGGCGAGCCCGCCGTCGGGTGGATCGACAACCTCGCGGCCGTGAGCGAAGGCCGCGCGCTCAAGGGTGACCTCGTCGGTATGCCGGGCTGGCTTGCCACCCCGGACGCGAACGGGCACACCGTGATCGCGTCCGCGTTCCCCGACCGGTCGATCGAGGGCCGCTGGAACAGCACGTGCGCGCTCGGCCACGTGCACCCGTTCGTCCTGACCGGTCTCGCGTTGCTCGGTGTCGAGCATCCCGCGATCGGCACTCTCGAGTCCCTGCAGGACGTCGGCGTCATGTACGGCGTCGTCGCTGCCAGTAGCGAGCACAGCGGGATCGCTGTCTCCGTCCAGATGAAGGGGTCAGCAATGCCCAATCCGAACCCGACAACCGTCGCGGCTGGCGTCACCACTGAGGACGTCCGCCGCGCCTACTACGACGAAGCGCCCTGGTCGGTGTGGATCGAGGAGATGCAGCTCGAGCCGCTCGAGCTGATCGTGCTCGACGACTCGACCGGCCAGCGTTCGCGTGTTCCGATCACTGTCTCGGGCGATGGCACCGATGGCGTCATGTTCGGTGACGCGGTCCCGGTCGTAGTCCGGTACGAGGACGTCCCCGCCGACCCCGCGGCAGATGCGGCGGTCGCAGCGTCTGCCGCTCACACCATTCGGTACGCCAGCCGTACCGAGTCCCGCCTCGGCGTCGCGCCGACGGCATCCACCACAACCCGAGTCGCTGCGGCGGCCGGGACACCCGAAGGAGGTTCTGCCGTGGAACTCACCGACGAGCAGATCACCGCCCTCCGCGAGGCTCTCGGTCTCGCTGAGGACGCCGACGCCGCCGCGATCGTGACGGCCGTCGAGGAGCTCGCCACCGCGCCCGACGCCGCCGCTGGCGCTGGCGCTGGCACCGCGGCCGCCGCGTCGCGTCTGCCCGACGGCGTCGTCGTCATCGAGCGCGACGTGCTCGCTTCGCTCGAAACCCGTGCGTCCCGTGGCGATGCCGCAGCCGCGCGGCAGGAGCGTGAAGACCGCGAACGCGCCGTCGACGCCGCACTCGGCCGCGGAGCGATCACCCCGGCCCGCCGCGATCACTGGCTGACCCTGATGTCAGCCGACCCCGAGGGCACCACCGCCCTGCTCGAGGGCCTGCCGTCCGAGCTGGCTGTGCCGCTCGCCGAGGTCGGTCACGGCCAGGGCGATGACGTTTCCGCCTCTGCGGCCGCCGTCCGCGAGTCCGCCGTCTACCAGAACTGGAGCCTGTAATGAGCGCCATTCCCCAGGTCACCAAGGCCGGTCCGAAGTCGTTCACCCCCGCGGAGCTGATCCTCGGCGGCCAGCTGGTCGAGGCGCGAGCCGCGAGCCGGATCGGCGTCGCCGCGGCCGGAAGCACGAAGGTGCTCGGCGTCGCGCTGACCGACGCGCAGAACCCCGACACGTTCACCGGTGAGCCGGTGCTCGTCAACGGCCGCCCGGTGCTCAACGCCGCGGTGCTGCCCGGCGTTGTCGCTGTCGCGTACGGCGGGATCGAAACGCCCGTCGTCTACGCCGCGGCCGCGGTGTTCGGCGACCGCCTGATCGCCGCGGCAGGCGGCAAGGTCACACCCGCCGGCGCCACCCCCGACGCTCGCACGATCGTCGGTATCTGCACCGCCCCGACCGGAGTTGCGGCCAACGCCACCGGTCTCATGCGGACCCTCTGAGCTCACCCGAAAGGACAACAGATGACTACCAGCGTGCTGAGCATCAGCGACGGCCCCGCGATCACCGTGTCGCAGCTCGTCGGCAATCCGATGATGATTCCGACGAAGATCATGGACCTGCTCAAGAACAAGTTCATCTCCGAGACGCTGCTGCGCAACGCCGGATCCAACGGCAGCAGCCTCGTCGGATACAGCGAGTCCACCCCGCTGTACCTCGGCAGCGACGTCGAGGAAATCGCCGAGTTCTCCGAGATCCCCGTCGGCGCCGGCCAGGTTGGCACCCCGCGGATCGCCGTCGCCGTCAAGAAGGGCAAGGGCGTTCGCGTCTCCCGTGAGATGAAGGACGAGAACCGCGTCGACGACGTGAACCGTCAGATCACGCAGCTGACGAACACCATGATCCGGGCGGACGAGCGCGCACTGCGCGCGCTGCTGATGAACCCCGCAATCCCGTCCATCGCCGCGTCGGCTGCGTGGAACACCGCGAACGGCAAGCCGCGCCACGACATCGCCAACGCGATGGAGGTCGTCGGCTCGGCCTCGCGCACCGGCGTCCAGGATGACGACGAGGCGTACGGGTTCGAGCCCGACACCGTCGCCCTGCCGTCCTCCATCGCGCCCGTGCTCATGGACAACGACGATTTCCTCAAGGTGTACACCGATTCGCTCGCCCCCGAGTCGATCGCGTACACCGGCCGTCTACCGAAGGACGTCCTCGGCATGGCCGCGCTCAGCTCACGGGCGTGGGCCAAGGACCGCGTGCTGGTCATCCAGCGCGGAGTCGCCGGCTTCTACAGCGACACCCGGCGCCTCGAGTCCACCGGGCTCTACGCCGAGGGCAACGGCCCCAACGGCGGCCCGACCGAGTCGTGGCGCTCGGACACCACCCGCAAGCGCGCGATGGGCCTCGACGAGCCGCTCGCCGCCTGCTGGATCACCGGGGTGACCACACCGTGACCGCACACGAAGCCGTACACGAAGCAACCGCCGGCGAATACCTGCTCGTCGCACTGCAATGGGACCAGATCACCTCAAAGCCCGGTCAACCCACGGACTTCCGCCGGTTTCGCCGCGGCGACGTTGTCGAGCTCACCGCGGCCGAGGCGCAGCGCCTGCTCAAGGCGGGCGCCGTCCGGCACATCGTGCAGCCCGAGGTCGGGCCCGACGAGATCGTCGTCGACCCCGGCGACGATGGTGCCGACGACGATCAGCGCGGCAGCACCCCTGACGAGGGCGACGGCAGTCAGGGCGGCATCCCGGCGGGCGGTGTCGAGGGCACCGCCGGCGACGACAACGCGCCGCCCGCGTCGGCGGCCGCACAGATGACGCGCCCGGCCAACGTCGCGCCGAAGCCCGTGTGGGTCGACTACGCCGTCGCCAACGGCATCGACCGCGCGGCGGCCGAGGACATGACGAAGGCCGAGATCGACGCGGAAGTCACCTCCCGCATCGGTCAGGCCTGACGGGAAGGGGCGCCATGGCACACGCGGACCACTCCGAAGTCGCTGGACAGTGGCGCCCCCTCTCGCCTGTCGAGCAGACCCGCGCAACCGCGCTGCTCGAGATGGCCGAGATCCTGATCCGCCGGAATGTCCCGGCGGATCAGGTGGCCAGCACCGAAGGGCAGAAGATCGCCAAGCAGGTTTCGGTCGAGATGGTGATCGACGCGCTCACGCCCGGCATCCACCGCGGCAAGTCGTCGTACGCGATGACCGTCGGAGGGATCGCTGACTCGGCGACTCTCCTCAACCCTGCCGCGACGATCGTGTTCTCGGAGGCACAGCGCGCACTGTTCGGCATCGCCACGCGCGCCGAACCGCGCTGGTACTTCGGTGACGGGGAGGTCTGATGTACACCGAGACCATCGTCATCCTGCGGGCACCGACCATCACCGACCGCTACAACAGCACCATCGCGGACTGGGCGAACGCAGCCGAGATCGACGTTCCGTTCCTCGTCTCGGTGCAGCCTGCCGGGTCCACCGAAGGTGGCGCCCGCCCGGTCACCGTCACCACGAACTGGCGGATCTTCACCCCGGCCGGAACGGATCTCGACCTGCTCTCGACCGACCGCGTGAAGTGGGCCGCCCGCACGCTCGAGGTCGTCGGCGACATCGGCCGCTGGCCGCATCCGATCGTGCCGGGCGCGGTGCACCACGTCGAGGTCGAGGTGCAGAAGGTGTCGGGCTAATGGCGCGGCTACCGAAGGGCGTGTTCGAGCAGGTGATGGCGAACCGTCTCGTGCAGCAGCGGATCCGCGAGGTCGCCAGCCGCAAGGCGGCGGCCGCGCGCCGGATCACCGAGGACGAGGGCGGATCCGCCGAGATCACCGTGCACTCCGGGGTTCGGCCGAAGGGCCGCGCCTACACCAACATCCAATCCAGCAGCGGTGCCGAGGAATACGGCACCGCGGAGACCACGCGGCGCCGAGCTCTCGGCCGGGCCGTGCGAGAGGGGTAGACCCATGCGCAAGATCACGTACGCGAACATGCGGGATTCGAGCCTGAACGGCACCACCGCCCGCGTGTCGGACGAGGAGGCCGCGCGCCTGGTGCAGTCCGGGCAGGCCCGGTACGAGACCGCCGACACGGTCGCATCGCAGACGGCCACGACCGCCGAGCTGGCACCCACGACCAGCGGCACCGAGTCGGCCGACGATACGGCGACCGGTGCCGACACCGCGGCCGACGAGGCGCCGGCCAGCGGACGCGGGCGCGGCACCAAGCCGTGACGCACCGCGACGTCGAGGCGATGCTGTGCGCGCACCTACCGGCCGCGCTCAGCATCCGCACTGTCGTCGAGCTCCCCCCGCGATTCGATGAGTCGCTGCCGATCATCCTGATTCAGCGGCTCCCCAGTCCTGCCACGAACCGGCCGTTCAACGGGCTGCCACTCACCGACTCGGCCGATCTCGACATCGAGTTGTACGAGACGACGATCGAGCGGATCCGCGACCTCGCCGCGCTGGTGCGCGACGAGCTGCTCGCCTGGCAGCCCGGCGGCGTGAGCGTGTCCGAGAAGGCCGCGTTCGCCAAGCGCCCCGACTACAACCCGGGCGTGCGCAAGTTCGGCGGCGTGTACACCGCGCTGGTGACACGCACCTAGGCCCACCACCACCCCACCACTGACAGCACCCCGCCCGCACCGCGCGGCGCCGGGGCGCTTCCGCATGCCCATGAAAGGGGCACCGTAATGACGAATTACGACAACGCACTCGTGCGCCTGGGCGTAACCGGCGCGCTCCGGGTCGCACCGTTCGGCAGCACCGCACCCATCGGGATGGCCGCCTACGCGGCGCCATGGGTGGACACCGGCTACATCAGCGACGAGGGCATCACCGAGAACCGCGAGACCGACACCACCCCGTTCACGCCCTGGCAGGCGAACGGCCCGGTCCGGGTCGCCACCACGAGCGAGATCATCACGTTCGAGACCGTCCTGTGGTCGACCAGCTTCGACACCATCAGCCTCTACTTCAAGACGCTGCGGGCGGCCATGACCGAGACCGCCGGCGTGGTCGAGTTCGTCGATGGCGACATCAAGCCGCAGGACCGCCGCGCGTTCGGAATCGACGTGATCGACGGCGTGTACGCCCGCCGCGCGATCGTCCCGAACGGTGAGGTCACCGAACGCCAGGGCTTGACCTACAAGAAGGACGAGCTGATCGGGATGGGCATCACCATCACCGCGTACCCGGGCGCCGAGGGCTGGTCAGTCAAGCGGTTCTTCAAGGAGGGCTGGGCCCTCCCGACCCCGTAACCCAGGGTCTCTCAGACGGCGACGGCGCGGGCGGCTCTGGTGGGTCTACGCCCGCGCCGTCGCCTTTCCAGTACCCACCGCAGGCCCACCAGATTGGTTGCAACTCATGGCTATCGACATCGACCTCGACGCGATCCTCGCCAAGCGCGAGGAGGTCACCGGATCCAAGGACCGGTTCACGTTCACCTTCGCCGGCCAGACCTGGTCGGCGATCGACCCGATCGTCGCCGACGACGACTGGAAGGACGAGCTCGCCGAGTGCGAGAGCGACCCCGACGTCGCTGAGCACTACCTCGGCACCGAGCAGTACGAGCAGTTCCTCGCCGCGGGCGGCCGCGCCGGGTACCTCGTGCTCGCCGTCCGCCAGTTCATGGAGGAGGCGACCGCTGAGACGGACGCGGGCCCTACACGGTCCTCTCGGTCCTCGGCTCGGCGCCAGAAGCGATCGAAGCGGCGCTGATCGCCGAGTACCACAAGGACTACGTCGCGGAGTTCTGGCGTCGCAAGATCACGCTGCGCCAGCTCCGCGTCTTGGTCGAACACCTGCCACCGGGCAGCGCGCTGCACCGCGTCCAGAACGAAGGCCACCAGTGGACCAACGTCGAGGCGCTGCTGTGGTCGATCGCCCACAAGCTCGACTGGCTCGACCAACGCATCGTGTGGTCGCGGCGCGTGAAGCCGAAATGGCCGAAGTGGCGGGTGTTCCCGTGGACGCGGGACGCCGTGAAGATCGGTGATCTCGGTGAAGCCACGCCCGAGCAGGCGCTCGCCTATCTCAAGTCCCAGAGTCCCCCGAAGGTGGTGAGTGACGTTGGCTGACGAAGACGTCGTGTGGGTTCCGGTACTGCCGTCGATGGACAAGTTCGGCGCCGCCTTCCTCAAGGGCGCCGGGGGTGTTGGCCGGTCCGCTGGTCAGCAGATCAGTCGAGACCTGTCCGACGGCATCGCGTCGGGCAAAGCCTCGGTGGAGAAGGCGACGGACGTGCTGGCGAAGGCGACCGACAAGGTCGCCGACGCCGCCGGGCGGGCCCGCGTCGCTGAGGCCCAGTATCAGGCGCTGCTCAACAAGGGCGTCACCGATGCTGGGCGGCTGGCGGCGGCGAAGGAGAAGGTCGCGGCGGCGCAGCGCAAGGAGATCGCGGCGCTGCGCGACGCGGACAAGGCGACCAGCGCGCTCGCCACCGCGCAGGAGCGCGCCGCCGCCGCCACCGATGAGGTCGCCGCGTCGACGACCCGCGCGGGTGGCGGGTTCAAGTCGATGTTCGCTGGCCTCGACACCGGTGCGAAGAAGCTCGCCGCGTTCACGGCGGGCGCTGCCGGGGTGGCGGGAGCCGCGGACCTGATCGGCAAGTCGATGAGCCGCGAGGCGGACATCTCCAAGATGAACGCCGCGATGGGCGCGACCGGCGCCATCGCCAAGGAGCACGGCGACGCCGCCGGAAAGCTGTACGCGGCCGGGCTCGGCGCGTCGATGTCGGACGTCACCCGCGCCGTCGACGTCGTCGGATCCTCGTTCGACACCCTCGGATTCGAAGGTGAGGCGTCCCTCGAGCAGGCCACCTCGCGGGCGATGAACTTCTCGAAGGTCTTCGACACCGACATCGCCTCGTCGGTGCAGACCGCCTCGCAGCTCGTGCAGGACGGCCTCGCGAAGGACTCGACCGAGGCGTTCGACCTGATGACCAAGAGCTTCCAATCGGTGCCCGCCGCGATGCGCGACGAGCTGCCCGAGATCCTGCAGGAGTACGGCACGAACTTCCGGGCCCTCGGGTTCGAGGGTCCGGAGACGTTCAACCTGCTCGCCTCGGCGGCGGAGAAGGGCAAGTTCGCGCTCGACAAGACCGGCGACGCATTGAAGGAATTCACGATCCGCGGCTCCGACATGTCGAAGACGTCGGTCGACGCCTACAAGCTCGCCGGTGTCGGCGCGGAGGACATGGCCGCGAAGATCGCCCAGGGCGGCGACGCGGCGCAGCAGGCGCTGCAGCAGACCGCGACCGGGCTGCTCAGCATCGAGGACCCGGTCGAGCGGTCCAACGCGGCGATCGCGCTGTTCGGCACGCCGCTCGAGGATCTGTCGGTCGACCAGATCCCCCAGTTCCTGTCGGCGCTCACCGGCGCCGACAACATCATGGGCGACTTCGCCGGGTCCACCGACCGCATGGGCGAGACCCTCAACGACAACGCGCTCTCGAAGATGGAGACCTTCAAGCGCGGACTCGAGTCGAAGGTCGTCGGCGTGCTCGGTGACGACGTGCTGCCGATGCTCGGCGAGTTCTCCACCGCGCTCAAGGGCAACGAGGGATCGCTGCTCGGCGCGCTCGCCGCGACGACCGGATTCGGTGGCGCGTTCGCCGGGCTCGAGCAGGCCAAGAGCGTGCTCGGCTCCGTCCGCGATGGCGTCGGCAGCGTCCGCGACGGGCTCGTCTCCACGAAGGACACCGCCGTCGCCACATGGTCGAAGGTCAGCGACGCCGGATCTTGGGTTGCCACGCAGGCGAAGGCGACCGGATCGTTCGTCGCGACGTCCGCGTCGGCCACCACCGAGGCGGCGAAGACGTCCGCGTCATGGGTCGGCTCGCAGGCGAAGGCCGGCGCAGGATGGGCTGCCACGCAGGCCAAGGCCGCGGGCTCGTTCGTCGCGACCTCGGCGTCCGCGACGGTCGAGGCTGTGAAGTCGTCGGCCGCGTGGGTCGCATCGAACACCCGGACCGCGGTGTCCTTCGTCGCGACGAAGGGCGCGATGGCTGCGACGACGATCGCGACCGGTGCGATGACCGCGGCGCAGTGGCTGCTGAATGCGGCCCTGAACGCGAACCCGATCGGTCTGATCATCGTCGCGATCACCGCGCTCGTCGCCGCGGTCGTGCTCGCGTACAAGAAGAGCGAGACCTTCCGGAACATCGTCCAGGGGGCCTGGCAAGGCATCCAAGCGGCGGTGTCGTTCGCCTGGGACAACGTGCTGCGGCCCGCGCTCGAGAGCTTCACCGGGTTCCTCGTCGGGGTCGGCGAGAAGGCAACGTGGCTGTACAACAACGCGATCAAGCCAGCGTTCGACGGGATCAGCTCGACCGTGTCGTGGGTCTACGACAACGTGCTCTCGCCGATCCTCGGCAAGGCGGGCGACGCCTTCTCCGGACTGGGCGCAGCGGCCGGCGGTGTCGCCGACGCGATCCGCGGCTCGTTCTCCGGAATCGTCGACATCCTCAAGGCGCCGATCCGCATGATCGGCCAGCTGCTCGCAGCATTGCCCGACAAGATCGGTCCGTTCTCCGTCCCTGGTGTCAGCTCGCTCAAGTCGTGGGGGCAGACCCTGCAGGCGCTGCGCTCCGGTGGCCCGGTCGCCGGCCGCCGCGCGAACGGCCTTCTGTTCGGCCCGGGTACCGGAACATCCGACTCGGTGGTCGGGCTCGATGCCGCAGGTGTGCCGACCGCTCGTGTGTCGGCTGGCGAATGGGTCACCCCAGAGCACGCCGTCAACGCGAAGACCATCCCCTTCCTCGAGGCGCTGCGCAACGGGTGGGTGCCGTCGGCGGACTTCCTGCGCGCGATGGTCGCCGGGGACCTGGTCGCACGGCTCCCCGGCCGTGCTGAGGGTGGCCGTATCGACGAGGCGATGGCCTACGCGCACAGCATGGATCCGACCCCGTACCTGATGGGCGGGTTCGGTCCGGGCGGTATCGACTGCTCGGCGTTCGTGGCCGCTGTGGTGAACACCGCGATGGGGCTGGATCCGTACGACTCGCGGATGAGCACGGTCAACGAGGGTGACTGGCTGACCGCCAAGGGCGCTCAGATCGGCCGCGGCGGTGACGGTGACCTTCGGATCGGCTGGTACGACAACGGCGGTGGCGCCTACGGGCACACGGCCGGGACGTTCCCGGACGGGACGAACTTTGAATCGAACGGGTCCGACGGTGTGATCATCGGCGGCCCGACCGGTTGGGACGATCCGATGTTCACCGATCACGCGTTCTTCCCGGGCTCGATGTTCCTCGGCGGTGACCCGGGTCTCGACGGGAACATCTTCGGCGGCGAGGGCGGCACGGGCGGCGGGACCGCGATCGGGACCAACACCAGCCCGTCGACGAGTGGCGGCACCACCTCTCCGATCGGCACTGCGACGTCGCCGAGCACATCGGGCGGCACCACGTCACCGAGCACGGCCATGCCGTCGTCGACGTCGAGCGGGGTGGAGTCGCTGACGCTCAAGGACCAGATCGGTAAGACCGCAGCGGGTTTCGCGACCGAGACGACGGGCGACGTGCTCGAGTTCTTCGGCCTCGGGAAGCTGATGGATCTGCCGATCATGCCGGTGTCACAACCGGCGCCGGAGATCGCTCCGAATGCCACCGGTGGACCGGGTCAGAACGAGCCAGCCCCGCCGCCTGCGGCGCCCCCGCAGGGCCCGCTGGTGTGGATCGAAAACCTGATGGCTCGAGACGACGAGGACGCGGCCAACGCGATGGGCCGCGAGGCTCGCCGCCTCGTACGTTCCGACGCGCTTCTCGGCGGATGGGGGGACTGATGCGCGACTACGGGCTCATCCCCGGCGCGGCGACGATCGTCCAGTACGTCTCGCCGGACGGGGTCGTGTTGACCCTGTCCGGCGGGCTGATGGCTGGCATCCAGGGTTTCGTGCTCGGCGACGGCCCCGAGGGGCTGGGCTCGGCTGAGGCGAAGGCGATCTTCGATGGCGCCGCCCGCCAGATCGGCGAGGACTACGTCGATTCCACCTACGAGCACGGCACCATCGACATCCCGATCCACGTGTTCGGCGACACGGTCGACGAGTTCCGTCGACGCCGCGAATGGCTGCGCACGCTGATCCCGCGCGAGCGGCAGGGGTGGCTGTGCGGCTACACCTCGGCGACCGGGTGGCGAATGATCGCCACGCGCCGCGGGTCGATCAAACCGGCGTACACGCGCGACCCGGCGGGCGCGCGAGGCGCGACATTCGACGTGCTGCTCTACGCCGACAACCCGCTCGCCCGCGCCGCCAACCACGTGCCCCGCGAGTGGGTCAACATCACGGGCGCCAGCACCAGCAGCGGATCAATGGGCCTCTACCCCGGCCCGGAAGTCCCCGCGTGGCCGGCGTTCATCTTCACCGGGCCCGGCGAGCTGCACCTGCACTACGACACCGTCGAGGCCGCCCCGGTCGACGTGGCGATCCCGTACCTCGAGCCGAACGAGGTAGTGCAGATCGACACCGAGTACGGGGCGCAGTCCCTGCGGGCGAAGAACCGGCACACCGGTGCGCGTCGGAACCTGTGGCCCCTGATGAAGGGGCAGCAGTTCCACGCCCCCGTCGGCCCGAACCGGGTCACCCGCGTCGCGTTCACCGTCAAGCGCGCCAGCGCGGCGACTCGACTGTGGGCGACGGTCGCGCAGCGACAGGAGGGACTGTTGTGAGCCGCGAGGCGTACGCGGAGTTTCAGCACGAGGCCGAGCAGGACCGCCGCACCTACGCGCACCCGCGGGCGCGGGTGAGGTTCCTGTACAAAGACCTTCGGCTGTTCGGCCCGTGCGGCGACTTCCGTGAGCTCAAGTTCTCCGACAAGAACAACGCGGCCGGCGGGCTGTCGATGAAGCTGCCCGACACCGAACACTGGCGGGAGTACTTCTACGGCCAGCCCAAGGGCGCGATGCGGCCGATCGTGGTCGACCTGCCGGGCGGGTACCGCACCCTGTGGTTCACAGTGACGTTCGGGCGGATCCGCGAGGGCCGCAAATGGTGGATCCAGGTCGAGGCCGTGCACGCGCTCGAGCACTTCAACTGGATTCGGATCTGGCCGCTGTGGTGGTCGCTGCCCGAGCTGCAGCCGAAGGAGCACATCGGTATCGGCGGCTCGGTGACCGTGCTCAAGGAGGCGCTGCAGGGCAACCTGTTCCGGCTCCAAGGGTCGCTGTGGTCGATCCCCACCGGCGACCTGTTCAAGCCGTCCACGTGGAACCTCGCCCGCAACGCGTTGTGGCCGATGATGGTCAACCCCCGCCGCATGGGGTTCCGAGACGCTTCGAAGTGGACGACGATCGCGTGCCGCATGGACGCGTTCATGGACATTGCCCAGGACGTGTGCAAGTCCGAGAACATCAGCATGACCGTCGACATCGTGTTCCCCGACGAGGATCCGCAACCTTTCCCCGAGCTCTACCACCTCGACCGGCCGACGATCATCTTCGACTTCGTCGAGAAGGGATCGCGGTTCGCGTTCAGCGGCACGATCGTCGACGGCTTCCTGCGGACCGTGCACGAGATGGTCGAGGACGCCCTCGCCTGGATCACCTACCCGATCCTCGGCGACAAGGGCTGGGAGGCGTACCAGCAGAAGAAGGAAGGCACCCTTCGCGGGCTGCCGATCGCTGTGTACCGGACCGGGAAGTGGTCGACCACGAACCGGGTCGAGCAGACCACGCACATCCCGATGGCCTCGCGGGTCACCGGCGGTGGGAAGTCACCCGGCTGGATCAACGACCTCGTCGTCAACGCCGGCAACGCGATCACCGGGTGGATCGGTCTCGCGATCGGGTTCCCGGGCCTGCAGCTGGGCGTGCTGACCGACCAGCTGCGCAACACCGTGATGGCGTTCCACTCGCAGGAGGATCTCGCCCGCGCGAACGAGGCCGGACCGACACGCTTCAAGGAGGCGTTCGTCGAGTCGCAGGGAACCGGGCTCTCGCTCAACACCTTCGCGGCGATGCAGGCCAAGCACCACGAGGTGCGCGGCTACACCTCGCAGTCGATCGACGTCAGCAACGGCGCTCCCTACTTCGTCGGGCGTGACGTCAACAAGGGCGACCCGATCGGCTACGAGCTGCCCGACGGCACCGTGCACGTCGATCACATCGAGTCGATCGACTACGAGGAGACCCCGACCACGCGGCGGCTGAGCCTGCAGATCGGCTCAGGCGAAGCCGAGCGGGAGCCCGGAGCGATCGCGCTCGGCAAGTTCCGCAAGCTCGCGAGCACCATCACGCGGGTCGCGCTCGGCGGCTGACCGCCCGCCTCACACCACAACTCGACAGAGGAGCAGCACGTGAGCAGATATTGGCCACTCGAACGGGGCCACATCGTCACCTCGGCCTATGGCCCGCGGTGGGGCGCCATGCACTACGGCATGGACTTCGGCTGGCCCGGCGGGTCGGCCGACCGACCGGTGCACGCCGTGCAGGCGGGCACCATCGTCCAAGTCGGTTGGGATCCGGGCGGCTTCGGCTGGTTCCTCGACATCGACTCCGACGACTCGCAGGGCTCGAACCTGTGGGTGTACGGGCACATCAAGCCTGAGGTCACCCTCGGCGACCGCGTCTCCGCGGGCCAGCGAATCGCGCACATCAACGGCGACAGGACGACCAACGGCGGCGTCGACCCGCACTGCCACATCGAGGTGCACCAGTGGAGCAGGCAGCCCGCTGGCCCCGGCCGGATGGATCCGGCGCCGTTCCTGGACGGCGCTGCCTACCCGGGCGAGGCACCACCGCCGCCACCCCCGCCGCGCCGCGGGATGGACGCGCAGACCCTCGCGCGCGCGATGGGCAACTCGGTGTCACCGGAGCGGTACTCCGCACTGCTGCCCGCGTTCACCGCGGCGATGCGTGAGGCCGGGTGCGCCACCGTCGAGCGCGCAGCGATGTGGTGCGCGCAGCTCGGCCACGAGTCCGCTGGACTGCTCTACATGGAGGAGATCGCCGACGGCTCCGACTACGAGGGCCGCGCCGACCTCGGCAACACCCACCCCGGCGACGGCCGCCGGTTCAAGGGGCGCGGCCCGATTCAGGTCACCGGCCGTCACAACTACACCGAGTGCTCACGGTGGGCGTACGGCCGCGGCCTCGTCCCGTCGCCGACGTACTTCGTCGACAACCCGGCCGAGCTCGCCTCTGATCGGTACGGGTTCCTCGGTCCGGTTTGGTACTGGACCGTGGCCCGGCCGCGACTCAATGCGTTCGCCGATGCCCGCAACCTCGAGGACGCCACCCGCGCGATCAACGGCGGCCTCAACGGCATCGCCGACCGCAGCACCCGCTATCAACGGTGTCTCGACATGGGCGCCGCACTACTCCCGACCGGAGGTTTCCTCATGGCCCTGACCGACCAGCAGCAACAGGAGATGTACGAGGCGATCTGCTCGCCGCAGCGTTCGCTCGTCGAACCCGAGCACCTCGACGGCGAAGAGCCCGGCGCGTTCAACTCTCCGACCTACGCGCGCACCGCGGACTACCACGCATTCCATGCGCACCGGCTCGCACAGCAGAACGCGGCCGACATCGCGCAGATCAAGCGGCAGATGGAGGCGCGGCGATGATCAAGAACGACAACGTCCGCAAGGGCCTGTACGTCGCTGCGGTCGCCATCGGTGCAGCTCTCATGGTGTTCGGGTTCATCGACCAGGACACCGCCGACCAGATGGTCAGGATCGCTGCGGGCGCGCTGCTCGGTGGTATCGGGGAGCTCGCGCGTCGCAACGTCAGGCCGCGACCTGCCGGTGTCTCGGCCGATGGGCTCGCCCAGGTCGTGACCGACGCGGTCGAACGCGCAGTGGCCGACCGAAACGGCATGGGGATCCCGGCCATCCTCACCAATTCGGCTGTGCCGGACGGCGTCAGCGTCGAGGCGATCCGCCGTTCGATCGAGCGGCAGCTCGGCCAGAGCAAGGGGTGACTGATGGCCGACGGTGACGTCGACACTGTGGAGATCCCCGACGAGGCGCTGAGGCACCCGGTCGTCATCGCGGTGATGGTGCTGTTCGTCGTGCTGGTGGTGGCTGCGCGCGCGATCCCGTACGCGCAGCGGACCATCGGTCCGGCGTGGCGGTGGGCAACCGGCCGGGACACCCGTGCGTACTCCGAACTCCTGGGCGAGGTCGAGCTGCTGCGCCAGCAGCTCGAGGCGTCGCGCACCGAGCGGGCGCTCGCCGACGAGCGGCACTCACTGGAGATCGCGGGCCTGCGCACCCAGTACGAGTCCGACATGCGCCTGATCCAAGAGCAGCTGCAGGAGACCCGCCGTCAGCTGCTCGACGCGCTGACGAAGGGGGCCCCCACACCATGAGCGAGTCCCCAGAGATCTTCGAGCTCGACGACCCGATGGTCGTCGAGCTCGGTCGGTTCCTGCGTCGGGCGCGGCTGTCCAACGGCGGCGAGACCGGCATCCCCGAGGGGCATTCCGAGCTGCTCGCCCAGGCGTGCCTGAACTGGCTCAACAACCTCGTCTTCGACGACGGCGAATGGGTGACCCGCGCCGCGATCGAGGCCACCCCGGAACTCGGTGCCGTGGAGGTGACGGTGATCGGCGACAACGAGGCGGTCAAGATGCGGCACGCCCCGACCGGGATCACCGTCGTCAACCTGACCCACGAACTCGCGTGGGCCGAGCTCAAGCAGAAGGTGAGGGAGGTGGGCGTCGATGCCTAGCGATCCGATCGAACGGCTCTCGGTGGACCTTGAGGTGTTCGGTATCCCGCAGACCCCGGGTATGCCGCCGATGACCGAGACGTACCTGCATGTGCGTCGGCGGCAGGACGGCGCCGCGGAGTCCGCGGTGCTGGGCCTGCCCGTGTACGAGGGCAAGCCGGGCCCGGCCGGGCCCGCGGGGATGATCCACCAGGGGCAGCGGACGACCGCCGAGCTCGACGGTCTGGCCCTGGTGCTCAGTCCGGCGGAGCTGAACTACACCTACCGCAACACCGACAACAACAGCCAGTGGATCTGGAACGGCACCACGTTCCAGGTGTACGCGAACGCGTATGGCGCGCAGGGTAACCGCGGGCCCGCGCCGGTGATGAACGGCGGCAACGTCACGATCGACGGCGAGGCGCAGCCGGCACCGGCCGGTGTGCATGTCGACGGCGCGGACGGCGGGCCGTACACGGTGTCGGTCGCGCTGCCCGCGCTCCCTCCGGGCCCACCCGGGCCGCCCGGACTGGCGGGCCCGATCTACACCTCGGTGGACGTCTCGCAGACCACCCCGCCGGTCGACGGCCAGATGCTCGTGCACAGCCAGGCGCTCGGCAAGTTGGTGTGGGCCACCCCGATGGTGCCGTACCTCGAGTACGTCGTGTCATCCGAATCGTTCCCCGACGCCACCAAGAACTCGGGCGACGTGCGGCACACGCTGCTCGCGTTCGAGATGCCTGCACAGCCATTCGATTGGGAGGCAGAGATCCTCGGCGGCGTCGACGTCTTCCGAGAGATCGGGCACCGGATCGACATCGAGGTGCGGCTGTCATCGGACACCAGCGGTGCGCTGATCGGCTATGGCCGCGGCTCCGACGGGAACGGCTGGGAACGGCTCGTACTCAACCCGTACTCGGCAGTGCCTCTCAACCCTGGTGTCCCGCGGACCTCGATCATCCCGGCTGGAGTGAACAACTCGATCTGGGTGACCGCGATCAAGAAGGGCGGCACCACGAAGGCGTGGGGTGTTCGCAAGGACTTCGCGAACCTGCGGATCCGCGTGAACCGGGTGTTGTGATGGCCGCGTCACTGCTGAACTTCCCGCAGCCCAACAGACTCCGACATTTCCAGCCGCCGCTCGGCGGAAACAGCCCCGATCTCGATGCGGGCCGGGAGCTGCTGCGCAGGTTCGGGCAGTCGGTCGAGGATGTTCGCGCGCGGACCGGCCTGCTCGAGGGCGTCGTCGCCTACGGGAACGTGTCGATGACCCGCAACGAGTGGGTGGTCGGCGCCCGCCCGATCTTGCGTTTCGGCCACCAGGTCGGGGAGATGAAAGGCGTCTCTATCACCCCGGCCGGTGACGGCCTGATCCTCGAGTCCGAGGGATGCTGGCGCGTCGACTGCTATTCGACCGCCGCGGGAACTGGGTTCACGGGAGATCCGTGGGTGGATCTCGACGTCGAAGTCCAAAAGCCGGTCGGCGTCCCCGGCGACCCGGTCTACGACAGGAGGCGATACACCGTATGGCTGGGCGATGGTCAGGGGTCGGTGGGTGGCCCGGTCTCGTTCGTGGTCCCCGGACCCGGGTATCGCGTGTTCGCATTCGCGGCGTCGGCCCGCTGGCGCCGGATGCTCGGCGGCACCTTGTACTCGCAGATGTCAGTCAACAAGTGGGACAACAGGACAACGCACGCGGACGCGCCCCGCGAGGTCGGCGACGGCCCCGGCGCGCCGTAGGAAGGAGGTCGAGGTATGTCGATCGAGTACCAGCACATCACGGGCGGGTGGAAGATCACCGACTACGACAGTCGCGATGACCCGGACGCGCTGCCCGAACAACTGACGCTCAAGGGCAAGGTCACGTTCCGAGCGAAGTTCGACGCATTCGACCGGTTCGAGGCGATCCGGGTTCCCGGTGCCGGGTCGGTGCCGTCGTACCTGCTGTCGCTGCGCGACATGGTGTTCCCCGTGGTCGGGGGCCGACTGCAGGACCGGCAGGCGCGAGACGGCGTGTTGCTGCCGGTCGTGGTGGCGGGCGTCTCTGTCCAGTGGACCGCGACACCCGAGCTGACCGAGGACCCCGGCCGCGGCGTCAACGGGTCGCCGGTGAGCGCGAACGAAGTCACGTTCGGACCTGTCGCGCCAGGCGGCGACGGGCAGCGCCGACTGAACCTCGCGGACGTGGTCGACACGAATGTCGAGTACCCCGAGCCTGTCGTGTCCCGCGT
The DNA here is from genome assembly GCF_000686785.1 of Rhodococcus sp. UNC363MFTsu5.1. Classification (NCBI taxonomy): domain Bacteria; kingdom Bacillati; phylum Actinomycetota; class Actinomycetes; order Mycobacteriales; family Nocardiaceae; genus Rhodococcus; species Rhodococcus sp. UNC363MFTsu5.1. The sequence goes on along the minus strand of NZ_JMLO01000004.1, from coordinate 135,214 downwards.
GGCCGAGCTGGTCCGCGAGGCCGAGGCACTGGTCGTCGAATCACGTGCGCTCGATGCGAGTTCCCGCGATGCGGCCACCCGCGCCGAGGCTGCGCAAGGAGTGACCGAGGGCGCACGCGATGCGGCGGTCCTCGCGAAGAACGCGGCGGGCGCGTCGGCGATCCAGGCCGCGGCCGAGGCCGACGACGCGCTCGAGCAGGCGGGCCTGGCCAGCCAGTCCGCCGTCGCGGCGGGCCAGTCCGCCGGGGCCGCGGCCACTGCGAAGGGGCAAGTCGACGCGACGAAGGGGCAGATCGACACCATCAAGGTGCAGATCGACACCGCGCGCGATCAGTCGGTCACCGCCGCAGGACAGTCCCAGGGATTCCGAAACGAAGCCGAGCAGATCGTTGCCGATGCGGCCGCCGGGATCGTCCCCGACGGTGGTGTCACGACACCGAAGATCGTCGACGGTGCCGTCACGAACCCCAAGCTGGGGGGCCCGGTGCAATCCAGCCTCGCCAAGGCGGAAACTGCATCGCAGCCAGGCCACACCCACGCGATCGCGGACGTCACCGGGCTGTCCACATCGCTGGGCAACAAGGAGGACAAGGCTGCGAAGGGTGCGGCCAACGGGTACGCGCCGCTCGACGCGAGCGGATTCGTCCCCGCCACGAACCTCCCGTCGTACGTCGATGACGTCCTCGAATACGCGAACCTCGCCGCCCTCCCCGGCACCGGCCTCACCGGGAAGATCTATGTCGCCCTCGACACCGGCAAGATCTATCGGTGGTCCGGTTCGGCGTACGTCGAGATCTCGCCCTCACCGGGCAGCACCGACTCGGTCACCGAGGGTACGACGAACAAGTACTTCACCGATGCCCGCGCTCAGGCTGCGCTCGCGGGCCAGCTCGCCGCCAAGCTGCCAGCGACAAACCCGACAGTGACCGGCCTGCTGACCACTCAATCGCTCAAGGTCACCGGCGGCACTCCAGGGGTGGGCAAGATCTGGACCGGCACCGATGGCGCCGGAAGTGGGTCCTGGCAGAATCCACCCGCGACCGCCATCTCGGCGACCATCACCTGCTCGGGCACGAACCCTGACAACAACAACAACACGACCCCGTTCTTCTTCACCGACACGACGAACGCGGCCTTTTGGACGAGCGCGAACGACGATCGCATCCTCATCCCCGCCACCGGGGTGTACCTGATCACGGTGATTAAGGCGCAATCGGGAGGCTCGGACCAGTTCCGACTCTCGAAGAATGGCACCGCGACCATCCAGGCCATCGGGATGTCCCACACCGTCAACGCCGGCAACGCCTACAACAGCAAGTACTGGGCACAGCTCGACTGGTCAGGTCTGCTGATTGCGGGCGACTACCTGCACCTGATCACCAATGCGAGCGGCGGTGAGGCCGTGGCCGCCAACAGCCTGATCGTCACCATCACGAAGATCGGGTGACCGAGGGAACCTGACCGGCCCCGGCCGCGTCCAACCCTGCATGACCCCGGTCGAGCTCGTCCAGCTCGCGGAGCTGCACGCCACCGACCACCCTGCGGCACTCGCAGTGGCTCGGCGCGACCCCGAGTGTGCTCGGGTGCTGGCCGCGCTCGACCTCGTCGTGTGGGAGCTGCGCCAGCTCGGCACGAAATAGCGCCGCCCTCATTCCGAGGGCGGGGCTATTCGTCGTTTTGGCGATCTACTTCACCTCAAAATCGAGCGGGATCGTCTCGTCGTACGTGGGGTGGATCCGGTCGAGATTGCGCTTGAAGGTGTCCCAATCAGGGCTCATCTTCATGCGCGCCTAGAATCGGCATATGGACCGCTACGTCAGGCAGGAGCCGATCCCGGATCCGCGGCTTGAACAGCCTGTGGTTCGTCCTCGGCTGTGGTGGATCCGGGCAATTGGCGATTTCCTTCGCCCTGGAAATCTGCTTCACGACCGGGCTGCCAGCGGGTACTCATCGGTGGCACCTCGCCGTCCTGACGGGACGCGTACCAAGATCTTCCCGTTCAATGGCAACGGCTGGGGACGGTAGGCAGTTCAACCGCCGACTGTCAGGCCCGCTTCTGACGCGAGAATGACGCGGGCCGATGCTTCCCGAGCTGGCCGCTCCACCGGCCCGCGGCCTCGACCCTAGCAACTATCGAACGAATGTACGAATAGTTCTAGGCTGATGGCATGGCCGTGCACGTCGAGCCCGCGCCGACCCACTGCCCGAATGGGCACCGCCTCGGCCCGCGCCGATGCCTCGTCGGCTGGGAACAATGCGGATGCATTGATGCTCGGCGTGGCGGGCACCGAACCCACTACTGCCGCACCTGCGGAGTCATCATCCGCACGCCGCCGTGTGCCGGGCCTCGGCCGCAAGGCGCGCGATGGAATGCGGAGTAGGGCCGGCCGCCCGGCGCCGGGCGTGGGGTGCGGCACACATCACGCCGGTATGAGAATGGCCTCGCCGCCCCAGGGTGGACGGGCGGCGAGGCCATCGCCGCTGAGAGCCGGTGCGGCGAGGCAGAACGATAGGCGGCCCCCGCGCCGGGCCGCCACGATACTCAGTGAATTCTCAGAAAGCGCCCCACGGCGGACGTCAGGCGCTCCGAGCTGGCGGCCCATCGACGGGCCGTCTTCCGTTACCGCTCGGTATGGCTCTGGGAGATGTGCACCAGTAGGCGGTGCAGAAACCTCTCGCGATGCCGGTGGAGCAGTTCCGCCTCGGCCGCATCGATGGCTTCTTCGTGCTGCTCGACTCGGCGCAGTTCGAGCGCGCGTGTGACGCGCGCCGGGGCGGTCTGCTCGCGCAGTCGACTGGCTCGAGCAGCGGCCGACTCGGCATTGAGCAAATAGGCGGCCGCACGATTCGCAGTCGATGAGGATTCGCTCGTATCCCAGACGCAGCGCCGAGAAGCAGGGGAATCGCACGTCAGCGGCCGTGGCAGCTATCGCGTCCGACTTGCCGATTTGTGGGGTGACACACCGCCCTCGGTATGACCAGCGGCGCCCTTCAACCGCCGACGAACGCGGCACTCGGCCTCGACCCGCAGAGTCGGGCCACCGACAGGCGCCACTGAGCCCAGTATTCATCCCACCAATTTTCGGTAGTCAGCGGCGGACATCACCCCTACAGTCCCCGCAACCGACTCAGCCCCAACACCGTGGTCATACCCCCACACACGCTCACACCGAAAGGTCCCCATGCGTAGTATCCGCGCCCGCCGTGCCGCGATGATCGGCACCGCGGCACTCCTGCTGGTCGCGCCGTGCGCGACCCTTGCCCAAGCGCAACCCACAGCCCCGGCACCCGCGCTGCCCGAGGACCTGGTGGCCGCGGTCCAACGCGACCTCGGACTCAGTCCCGACCAGTACCTCGACAGGGCCAAAACCGGGCAGGAACTGGCGGCGTTCGCCGACACACTGCGCGGCAAGTTCCCCACCGCCTTCTCCGGCGCCTGGCTCGACAAAGCCGGCACCCCGCTGGTCGGCCTTGCTGACGGACCGGACAAGGCCTCCGCCCGCACCGCCGTCGAGGCCGCCGGTTACAAGGTCAAGGACCAGGCGCGCAGCGAGCAAACCCTCAACGACCTGTCCGACCAGCTCAACACCTGGATCCAGCAGCTCCCCCCGCCGCTGGCCGGCCTGGTCACCGGCACCAAGATCAACACGGTCAACAACGACATCGCGCTGGGCGTCCACGACATCGCCGCGGGTCAGGGCCTGCAACTGCCGGACTTCCTCAAGTTCGTGCGCGTGGTGCAGGGGCCGGCTCCCGCCGCGTCCGAACCACCGGCACTCGGCTCGCTCGGCTCGTCCGACCCGAAACCCACCACCGAACCCACCAAACCGACCGAACCGACCAAGCCCACCGAACCCACTACCACCGCACCCACCACCACGAAGCCCACCGATCCGGCCGCCTCCACCATCACCTTTAGCCCGGTCACCGGTGCCACCGTCGGCAAGCCGGTCACCCTCACCGTGAAGGTCAGCCCCGCAGCAGCGGGCGGCGACCTCAGGTTCGAGGAGGCTGTCAACGGCGGCAAATTTGACGAGTTCGCCTCCGCCGTATCGGTCGGCGCCGACGGCACCGCCACCACGGACTGGCTTCCCGAGACCGCGGGCAAGGTGACCATTAAGGTCACCTTCTCCGGCCGCGACGGCGTCAAGGGTTCCACCACCACCCGGGAAGTCACCGTCGCCAAGGCTGACAGCAGCACCACCGCCTCCACCACAACCCTCGATCCCATCACCGGAGCCACCGTCGGCAAGCTCACCACCCTGAAGGCGAAGATCACCCCCGCGGCAGCGGGCGGCAACGTCGTGTTCGAGGACGGTACAGACAGCTACGAAGAAGTACCGGTCGGCGCCGACGGCACCGCCACCATGGAATGGGTCCCCGAGCACGCCGGCAAGCGCACCATCAAGGCCATCTTCTCCGGCCGCGACGGCGTCACCGGATCCACCACCACCGGGCAGGTCACCGTCGCAGGGGCCCCCCAGCCCACCACCAAGCCCAAGCCGCCAGCCGCCGACGCCATCATGGGCGGCGACCCCTACGTCGTCACGGACGCCTGGGGCGTATCCCACACTTGCACGCTCGGGTTCAACGGCACCGACGGAGCCGGCCGCACTGTGGTCATCACGGCCGGCCACTGCGACGGGAACCCCGCAGCCGCAGGCACTCCTAACGCCACCACCGCATACGAGGGGGCCAACCGCGGCGGCGTTCGGATCGGCGCCTTCGCCAAGTCGGTCGATGGAACCAACGGACCAAATGGAACCGGCGGACCACTTGACCACGGACTGGTCAAGATCGACGACAACGTCGCCAAGCGCTTCCAGAACAACTACGTTCGCGCCCGCGGCAAGGCCCCGGTAGCGATCACCGGCACCGCCACTCCCACCGCGGGGGCGCCGGTGTGCATGGCCGGCAAAGTTACCGGCTACCAGTGCGGCACGATCCTAGATTCCGGCAAAAGCCACGGACCCGGCAATCGCTTCAATGGCAAATTCACCGCGCGTCTCTGTGGGCTGAGCGGCGACAGCGGCGGCGCCCTGATCACCGGCACCCAGGCACTGGGCATCACGAGCGTGTCCAACATGGCTCCCTTGAGCCAGGCGATGTGCGATACGTTCGCCGCAGATCCGGACATTAGTGATTTCGACAAGCCCACCGTGTGGGCGACACCGATCGTGGACATCCTCACCGACAACCCCGGCCTCAAGGTCCGCACCAACTAAGCCGCACAAAACTCCCCGAAAAGGGGCCTCGGACGTGAGCTTTCGCGCCCGGGGCCCCTTTCGCTTTGCGTGGCCCAGCCCCGCCCCGCAGGTCTGGGCCTCGGCGCGATCTTCGTCAACCGGCGGCCAGTTGGACACCGGCACATGCGAACAAACGGCGGAGATAGGCCCCACCGGTGATGGCGTGCCCTTGACGCGGCATCAGCGATCATATGGCCAAAGGCAAGCCCCGCGCCGACCGGCAAGGCAGGGCAGGTCACGACCGCCAGATGCCTCGAAAGCACCACAATAGTCAGTGGTTTCGCATGGAGTAGACCGCCTCGCGGCGGTTGATGGCGCGGGCCGGTGCTTCCCGGACAAACTGCCCCACCGACCCGCGCCAAGACCCAAGCGGCCCTCCGTGTTCGAACAGCTCGCGCTTGACAGAACACACAGGAACCCTCCGCCCTGCCACTCGGTGTCACCGTAACAGGTATCGAACGCCTGTGCGAAAGATCTGGAGCTGGGTGCGCCGACCCACTAGCTGGCGGCAGCCGCTGCCAGTGTCTTGGTTCGGGCCATGGCGACGGCCTCGGAGACTGAACGCGTGTCCGCACTGAGCGCTCCCGCCCTCCGGAGGTCGATCATCGGTTTCACGGCTTCCGCGGCCGACCAGATCGCTTCTGCGAACTGGGGCTCACTGCCCCGCTTCGGGATCCGGTACGGCGCGGCCCCCATGTGCTGATGATCCTTGCGCCAAACGTAGGCGACGCGATCCCTCAGCCGGGTCCTGATTCCTTCGAGCAACCCAACGTCGTTGGGGGTCTCGAACACCGACTGGGCCTCGTCTGTCGTGAGGTGGACGAAGACGCCAAACTGCTCTGGAAAGTCCTCGTGGAAGATCCAAAGGAGCCGGGCACCCGAAGTGATTTTCGACAGGGTCACCGACGGAATGCCATCCCAATGCTGGAGGATTGTCGGCCGCTGTTTGGCAGGTTCGCCCACCCAGCGCGCAATCTCAGGCAGCATCTTCGATTCCCACTCGCTCGAGTTCGATTTCTTCCAGTCTGACACGGGTGGGCTCTGACCACCAGGAACGATGTGCCTGCTCGAAAATCAGCATGTCTTTCCTGTCGGGGTACGGTGCGGAAATCTCTTCCATGTCCCCGTAGACACTGACGTGCTCCGGGATATTCGCGGTGGGCGTCCGCATCGCGAAGTAGTTGTTTTCGTAGAGGTGGTCCGCGAGGAAGTACCGAGCAGCGTCGCGCAAACGCTTAGCCGCCGGTGCGGTCATACGGCGAACTCGCCGCCAAGCATCCTCGACCTCAAGGCGGCCTTCGATCATCGACACGTCCACCTCGACCCACGGGTCATGTGACATCGAGCGCCATTTGGGTGTCTCGGCGAACTTGAAGGTGCCGTCAGCGCGCCTGGTCCCGACGTGCGTGACGATCGTCCCTAGCGGGACGATCGTCACACTGCGAACCTGCGGGTCGTCCCAGCGGGGCTGCTGTTCCTCTGACATCAGCATTCCCCGCGCGCAGCCGCGTTGACAGCAGCAATCACGTCCGCGTGCATCTGCGGCGTCCCGTTTGCCCACACCTCGGGCGAGTTGGGATCCATGCCGAACTCGGACGGGTCCGACTGCAGCACCTGCAGCATGCTCTCGGCGTTCAACTCGGGGGTGCCACCCTCGAGCATCGCGAGCCACACCGCGGCCTCCTGGCACGTCTGGTTGAACTCGGGCCCCGAAATGTTCGGCGGCACGTTGACCGACGTAGTCACCCCGGCGGGTGACACCCCGTACAGGCCGCCTGCGGCCTCTGGCTTGACGGTCATCGTGGCGTCCCCTTCGACCTCGCGCTGCAGCTTCGCGCGCGCCTCGTCGACGCCTGGCATCGCGGCGGTCGGCGTCGCGCCTTGGGTACTGACAACCTCTGTCGGGCCGTCCCCGCCCGACGAGCACCCGACGAGCAAGACGGCCGCAGCCGCGGCGACAAGGACGGTTCTCTTCATGCTCGTATCCATACCAGACGAGACCGGTCGGATTCTGTAGGTTCATCCCCTGTGCGGCCAGCTCCCAGAGTGCCCGTCACCTGGCATCCGCAGTTTCCGCATGTCAGCCCAGCCGAATCTGTTCCGGATCCGTTCCGCCGCAGCTCCGGAGCACGGTTCCCCACCTGGGCGTTTGTGTCCCCACCCTCCCTGCCCCGGAATGCAGAAATCCCCAGGTGATTCATGCTCTCACCTGGGGATTCGCCGAGCCGCCTAAGAGAATCGAACTCTTGACCTTTTCATTACGAGTGAAATGCTCTACCGACTGAGCTAAGGCGGCGTGCCCGACCTCGCGGTCGAGCCAGAGGGAGTCTAGCGGCTCACCCCGCGGATGCGAAAACGGCCCCCACTACTTCAGCTCGGCACCCAGCTTGGCGACCATCGCGGCCACCGCGAACCGGGGCTTGACGTTGATCGAGAGCGCCTCGCGGCACTCGAGCACCGCCTCCACACACCGCAGCAGCGCCTCGGGGCTGCCCGCCGCGGCCATCTTCCTGACCTGGTCCGCCTTGTCCGGGTGGTTCGGCTGCGCCCCCGACCCGAGCGCGACCGCCAGCGCGTCCCGGTACAGCCCCGCCAGGTCCATCAGGGCACGATCGAGGCTGTCTCGGCCGGTCCTGGTGGCCCGCGACTTCTGCCTGCGCTCGAGGTCCTTGAGCGCCCCGGCCGACCCGCGCAGCGCGCCGGCAGCCCCCTTGCCGGTCCCGCCCGCGCCGAGAGCGGTGCGCAGTTCCTCGGTCTCGCGTTCGTCGCGGGCCGCGCTCATCTCCTTGGCCTCGGCCTCCGCGGCCCGGACCAGCTCGTCGGCCGCGGCGTATCCGGTGGCCGGGCGGGTCGCCGCGGAGGCGATGCCCAGTGCCTGGCCGCGCCGCGTTCGGGCCTCCTCGTCCGTCGCCAGCCGTCGGGCCCTGCCGACGTGGCCGCCGCTGATCGAGGCGGCCAGCAGCGCGGTCTCGGCGTCGAGCTGATCGCGCTCGCGCAGCACCCCGGCGATCGCCTCCACAGAAGGAGTCACCAGCGCCACGTGCCTGCACCGGGACCGCAACGTCACCGAGATGTCCTGCGGGTCCACCGAGGGCGCGCACAGCAGGAACACGGTCCGCGCCGGCGGCTCCTCGACGACCTTGAGCAGCGCGTTGGCCGCGCCCTCGGTCAGCCGGTCCGCGTCCTCGATCACCACCACCTGCCAGCGCCCGGTACTGGGGCGACGCGACGCGGTCTGCACGATGCCGCGCATCTCCGCGACGCTGATGCTCAGCCCCTCGGGGATCACCCGGCGCACGTCGCCGTGGGTGCCTGCCATCGTGGTGGTGCAGGCGTGGCATCGCCCGCATCCGGGTTCGCCCTCGTCAGTGCACTGCAGCGCGGCCGCAAAACACAGCGCCGCGACGGAGCGGCCGGAGCCGGGCGGCCCGGTGAACAGCCAGGAGTGCGTCATCAGCGAACCCGCCGATTCGGCGCCGCCCCTTGCCGCCCTCGCGGCACCGGTCAGCTCCACCTCGACGTGCTCCTGGCCGACCAGTCGATCGAATACTCCCGCCACGGGCCGAGCCTATCGGGCGGGGCCGACGCCTCCGGGCGGGCGTCCGAAACGTTCAAGACGGTCCGGGCCGCAGGGAACTACCGTCGCGGCATGACACCTCAGCTCTCGATGATCGGTCTCGCCGTCGCGGACCTGTCCCGATCCTTCGACATCTACCGGCGGCTCGGCTTCGACCTGCCCGCCGATCCCGGCCAGGAGCAACACCACGAGATCACCCTGCCTGGCGGACTGCGGGTGGCCTGGGACACCCTCGAGGTCATCCGTGGCTTCTCCCCCGAATTCGCACCGGGGACCGGTGGCCCCTCGATGGCCTTCGACTGCGGCACGCCCGAGGCGGTCGACGCCAAGTACAGCGAGCTCACCGAGGCCGGCTGCGCCGCGGAGTCCAAGCCGTGGGACGCGTTCTGGGGACAGCGCTACGCGGTCGTCAGGGACCCGGACGGCCACGGTATCGAACTGTTCTCGGCCCTGCCCGGCTGACCGAGGAGCCCGGTCATGGAGGCCCCGGCCAGCGCCCGGACCTCCCTGGCCAGGTGTGCATGATCGCTGAAGCCCGCCTCGGCCGCGACCCTGGCGAGCGGGACGCCCGCGCGGGCGAGCCCGAGTGCGCGGTCGAAGCGGAGCACCCTGGCCAGCGTCTTCGGGCCGTACCCGAATGCGGACAAGGACTTTCGGTGCAGGCGGCGTTCGCTCCAGCCCACGTCCGCGGCGACCTGCGCCACCGGGACACCGCGGGCCAGCCGCGCCGCGATCGCGGTCTCGACGGGTCGCCCGACCCCGTCGAGACGGTCGCGTGCCACCGTACTGATCGCCCGCAGCGGATCCGCCTCGGCGGCATGGAAGAGCCTGCGCACCATCGCATCCGGCCACAGCTGCTCCAACGGCACCCGAATGTCGCGCAGCTCGTCGGCGCGGACGCCGAACACGTGCGGACCGACGCCTGGCGCGAACCGCAGTCCGATCGCCCTGGCACCAGCGGCGGTGGTGCGGTGCGCCCGGGTGTCCGGGCCTGCCACCAGCAGCCCGCCGCAGTGCCAGATCAGATCCATGCACCCGTCGGGCAGGACCAGGGTGCCCTCGTCCTGCTGCGGGTGGGGCCCGGCGATCACCGACCAGGCGACCGCCCCCGGAACCTCCGCGCGCAGTTCCCGATACGCCACCTCGGCTACACCACCTCAGCGCCGGCCGGTCAGGACTTCTTCGCTGCAGCCTTCTTCGCGACCGCCTTGGCCGGCGCCTTCTTGGCCGCGGTCTTCTTCGCAGCGGCCTTCTTGGCGGGCGCCTTCTTCGCGGCCGCCTTCTTCTTCACCGGCCCACGCGCGCGCCGGTCGGCGAGCAGCTCCGAGGCGCGCTCGTCGGTGATGGTCGCGACATCGTCGTCCTTGCGCAGGCTCGCGTTCGTCTCGCCGTCGGTGACGTACGGACCGAAGCGGCCGTCCTTGATCACCATCGGCTTGTCCGTCGCCGAGTCCTTGCCGAGCTCACGCAGCGGCGGGGTCGCCGCACCCGTGCGGCCCCGGCGCTTGGGCTCCGCGTAGATCTTCAGCGCCTCCTCGAGGGTCACCGTGAACATCTGCTCCTCGTTCTCCAGCGAACGAGAATCGGTGCCCTTCTTCAGGTACGGGCCGTAACGCCCGTTCTGCGCGGTGATCTCTTCCTTCGACTCCGGGTCGACGCCGACCACGCGCGGCAGCGAGAGCAGCCGCAGCGCGTCCTCGAGCGTCACCGTCGCCACGTCCATGCTCTTGAGCAGCGAGCCGGTCCGCGGCTTCGGGCCCGCGGCCTTCTTGGCGGTCTTCTTCGCGGCGGCCTTCTTCGCGGGCGCCTTGGTCGTGACGGCGCCCTCCCCCTCGGCCGTGACCGGCACGATATCCGGCTCGGGTTCGGGTTCCGGCTCGGGCAGGATCTCGGTCACGTACGGACCGAAACGCCCCTCCTTCGCGACGATCTCGTGCCCGGTGAGCGGGTCGACGCCGAGCTTGCGACCGTCCTGCGGGGTGGCGAACAGCTTCTCCGCGTACTCGGGCGACAGCTCGTCCGGGGGCAGGTCGTCGGGCAGATTCGCGCGCTGCGAGACCGGATCCCCATCGGGGTCATCGGGATTGACGACCATGCGCTCGAGGTACGGCCCGAACCGGCCGACCCGCACCACGACGTCGCGGCCCTCGGAATCGGCGAACAACCGGATCGAGTTCACCTCGCGGGCATCGATGTCCTCGAGATTGGTACCGACCATCTTCTTCAGTCCGCCGGAGCGCGCGACCGAACCCTCGGCGCCGCGCTCGCCACCGAAGTAGAAGCTGGACAACCAGTTTCCGCGCTGCTCGCGACCACCGGCGATCTCGTCGAGGTCGTCCTCCATGCCCGCCGTGAAGTCGAAGTCGACCAGCCTGCCGAAATGCGCCTCCAGCAGCCCGATCACGGCGAACGCCACCCAGGACGGCACAAGGGCACTGCCGCGCTTGTAGACGTAGCCGCGGTCCAGGATCGTCTTGATGATCGACGAGTACGTCGACGGGCGACCGATGCCCAGCTCCTCGAGGGCCTTGATCAGGCTGGCCTCGGTGTAGCGGGCGGGCGGGTTCGTCGTGTGACCGTCCGGATCCAGCTTGGTGGCGGTGACCGCCTGCCCGGCGACGAGCACCGGCAGCCGCGACTCGGCGTCGTCGGACTGGCCGCCCGCCTCCTCGTCGACGCTCTCGACGTATGCCTTGAGGAAGCCCGCGAAGGTGATGGTGCGGCCGGACGCGGAGAAGGTGCACTCCTCGCCGGTGCCTGCGGTGCCGGTGATCCGCAGCGTCAGGGTGGTGCCGCGCGCGTCGGCCATCTGCGAGGCCACGGTGCGCTGCCAGATCAGCTCGTAGAGCTTGAACTCGTCGGCGGCCAGCTGCGAGTGCAGCTGCCCCGGGGTGGCGAAGACGTCGCCTGCGGGGCGGATCGCCTCGTGCGCCTCCTGCGCGTTCTTGACCTTGCGGGTGTACTGCCGCGGCGACGGGCTGACGTACTCGGCGCCGTACAGCTCGGTGGCCTGCGCCCTCGCCGCGGAGATCGCCGACGCCGACAGCGTGGTCGAGTCGGTACGCATGTAGGTGATGTGGCCGTTCTCGTACAGCCGCTGCGCGGTCCGCATGGTGCGCTCGGAAGTGAAGCGCAGTTTGCGTGCCGCCTCCTGCTGCAGCGTCGAGGTCATGAACGGCGCGTACGGCTTGCGGGTGTACGGCTTGTCCTCGGCGGACGAGACGGTGAGGTCGGTGCCGTGCAGCGCCTCGGCGAGGCGGCGGGCGTAGCCCTCGTCCAGCACCGTGACGCCGGTCGACTTCAGCTGGCCGTCGGCCCCGAAATCGCGGCCGGCGGCCACGCGGCTGCCGTCGACACTGACCAGGCGCGCGCCGAAGCTGCGCGGGTTCGCCTCGGCGCCCGCGTCGAGGGTGGCGGAGATGTCCCAGTACTCGGCGGACCGGAAGGCCATCCGCTCGCGTTCGCGCTGCACGATGACGCGGGTCGCCACCGACTGCACGCGGCCTGCCGACAGCTTCGGCATGACCTTCTTCCACAGCACCGGGCTGACCTCGTAGCCGTAGAGGCGGTCGAGGATGCGCCGGGTCTCCTGCGCGTCCACCAGGTCCTGGTCGAGGTCGCGGGTGTCCTGCGCCGCGGCCAGGATGGCGGGCTTGGTGATCTCGTGGAAGACCATCCGGCGGACCGGGATCTTCGGCTTCAGTGTCTCGAGCAGGTGCCAGGCGATGGCCTCGCCCTCGCGGTCGGGGTCGGTGGCGAGGTAGAGCTCGTCGGCGTCCTTGAGCAGGCTCTTGAGCTCGGCGACCTTGGTCTTCTTGTCCGGGCTCACCACGTACAGCGGCTCGAAGTCGTGGTCGACGTTGACGCCGAGCCGGGCCCACGGCTCACCCTTGTACTTGGCAGGCACGTCCGCCGCGCCCCGCGGGAGGTCGCGAATATGGCCGACCGAGGCCTCGACGACGTAGTTCTTGCCCAGGTAGGGGGCAATTTTCCTGGCCTTGGTCGGCGACTCGACGATCACGAGACGGCGCGTCTGGTCGGCTGTGGCGGGGCTGTCGCCCGCCGTGTCCTTCTCCCGAGCTGCCACCTTGCTGCCTGCACCTTCCTCGACTCGAAACGGCGATCACTTCAGTAACAGAGTGACACATCCGCGAGACCATCCTTGCAGATCAATCCCGTGTCGACTGTTCTACACCTGCGGCCAGGCCTCGCGCGCCTCCTGCCGGTCAGGGGCCTGGCCGATGTTCTCGACCAGCCGCATCAGCCGCTTGTGCCCGACGATCCTGAGCCCGGGGCCCGCTCCGCGGGTGCCGATGAGGGTGGGGGCGATCCCGGCCCGCATCAGCGATTGGGCGAGCACCGGGTGGGTGTCGGGGGCGTGCGGGTCGAGCCCGAGCACGAACCGATCGCCCTCACCCTCGGACCTGCCCGCGGCCAGTACCCAGGCCCGCAGGGCGCGCGAGTCCGGGATCCAGCCGACGGGCACCGCCTTGACCGCACCCTTGGTCCATTGGGCCGCGAGCGCGGCCAGCTCGGGCACCGATGCGGTGCGGACCAGCGGGCTGCCCTCATCGGATCGGGTGATCTCGGCGGCCAGCCCGGTCTCCTCGATCAGCTCGGCGACGGCGTCGGCCCGCCACGAGGCGTCGACCACGACCGAGACCCTGGCCCGGCCGGCGGCGACGGAGACCTGCCCCTGCGCGGCCAGCAGCCCGCTCAGGTCCGATACCGCGGGCGGCACCGCCTCCGCGGAGAAGAAGGACAGCTGGTTCACAAGAGGGACAGTAGGACAATCCGGCCGCCCCGCCCGCGCTGACACGGCAGGCCGCGCGGAGCCCGGCGGGAAACGACTCGTCCCCCACCACCTCACGGCGCTGGGGGACGAGATGATCCGTCTCGAGGAACGAATGAATCAGACCGCGCGAACGCCGGTGGCCTGGGGACCCTTGGTGCCCTGACCGACCTCGAACTCGACGCGCTGGTTCTCCTCGAGCGTGCGGAAACCGCTGCCCTGAATCTCGGAGTAGTGGACGAAGACGTCAGCGGAGCCGTCCTCGGGGGCGATGAAGCCAAAGCCCTTCTCCGCGTTGAACCACTTCACAGTGCCCTGTGCCATACTTTTCCTTCACTTTCTAACACCGGATTCGGTGAACAGCAGTCAACAGTCCACCGGGCCGGTTCCGACCGCTGTACCGCTGATTTCCCCCTCAGGAAAAGCATCGCCACCGCGCTCGCAACATCGATCCTGCGAGCGCGTACACGAACACAGAAGCTGCGACCACTTATAAGTCAATCATGGTTCGCGCGATGGCAACAGTCGAAATCCAAACAATGGTCGTAAAGAAATGATCTTGTATCCGACGGCGCGTCGGTAACCACTCTATTGGACGCTCGTCAAGTATTGGTAAGGGCCGCACAGTGTTAAACACATCCCGGCAAGTACCATCAAAACCGCAGGTGAACGGGCACGTGTACGCGGCCGACCAACGAACTCGGAGTTATCAGTGAGCCAACCGGCCGCCGCAGCAAGCTACGGGCAGTCGCTGCTCGATCGGGTGCTCGCAGGCACCCCGCACGGCGAAGATCCGCTAACGCACGTGGCGGAACTGCCCGCCCGCGAGTCCCGGTTCACGCAATGGCCATCGTGGATTCACCCCGATGTCGTCGATGCCATGCGCGGCAACGGAATCCCGCTGCCGTGGACACACCAGGAGGCCGCCGCCTCGCTCGCCGTGGCAGGCACGCACGTGGTGGTCGCCACCGGCACCGCATCCGGCAAATCACTGGCATACCAGCTGCCCATCCTCACCGCCCTCGCCGAGGACCCGCGCGCAACCGCCCTCTACCTCGCCCCGACCAAGGCCCTCGGGGCCGACCAGATCCGGTCCACCATCGCGCTGACCGAGCAGGCCGAATCGCTCGCGACCGTCTACCCCAACGCTTTTGACGGCGACACCCCGACAGAGGTGCGTCAGTGGGTGCGGGCCAACTCGCGCTGGATCTTCACCAACCCGGACATGCTGCACATCGGCATGCTGCGCTCACACCAGCGCTGGGCCCATTTCTTCCGGAACCTGCGCTACGTCGTGATCGACGAATGTCACTCCTACCGAGGAGTTTTCGGCTCGAACGTGGCACTGGTCCTGCGCAGGCTGAAGCGGATCGCCCGTCGCTACGCCGCCGACCCGGTGTTCATCCTCGCCAGCGCCACCACCGCGGCGCCCGGAGCCGCGGCGTCCCGGCTGATCGGCGCGCCCTGCGAGGAGGTCACCGCCGACGGCTCCCCGCACGGCCCGCGGACGGTCGCGCTGTGGGAGCCCCCGCTGATGGCCGAGGTGACCGGCGAGAACGGCGCCCCGGTCCGCCGCGCCGCCGGGTCGGAGGCCGCCCGGATCATGGCCGACCTGATGATCGAGGGCGCCCGCACCCTGACCTTCGTCCGCTCGCGCCGCGGCGCCGAGTTGACCGCGATGGGCACGAAAAGGCTGCTCGCGGAGTCCGCCCCGGACCTGACCGAACGGGTCGCCGCCTACCGGGCCGGCTACCTGGCCGAGGACCGACGCGAGCTGGAGGCCTCGCTCGCGGACGGGACCCTGCTCGGCGCCGCGACCACCAATGCCCTCGAACTCGGGGTCGACATCGCAGGCCTGGACGCGGTGGTGGTCGCGGGATTCCCCGGCACCGTCGCGTCGTTCTGGCAGCAGGCCGGGCGGTCCGGCCGCCGCGGCGAGGGCTCGCTGGTGGTGCTGGTCGCCCGCGACGATCCGCTCGACACGTACCTGGTCCACCACCCGGCCGCGCTGCTGGAGAAACCGGTCGAGGCCACCGTCACCGATCCGTCCAACCCGTACGTGCTCGGCCCCCAGCTGCTGTGTGCGGCGATGGAGCTGCCGCTCAGCGACGCCGAGGTCGAGCAGTTCGGCGCCGTGGACCTGCTCAACGGGCTCGCCGAGCAGGGGCTCATCCGGCGTCGCGCGCACGGCTGGTTCGTCACCGCGGAGTCCAACCCCCATGCGTCGGTGGACATCCGCGGCGGCATCGGCAAGCAGGTCGCCATCGTCGACGCCGAGTCCGGCCGCCTGCTCGGCACCGTCGACGGCGGCCGCGCCCCCGCGACCGCGCACCCGGGGGCAGTGCACCTGCACCAGGGCGAGTCCTTCGTGGTGGACATGCTCGACCTGGAGGAAGGGCTGGCGCTGGTGCACGCCGAGACCCCGGAGTGGAGCACCTCGGCGCGCGAGACCACCGAGATCGTCGTCACCTCCCTCCTCGAGCACGCCGAGCACGGCCCGGTCACGGTGGCGCTGACCGAGGTCGAGGTCACCCACCAGGTGGTCGGCTACCTTCGGCGGCTGCCCTCCGGCGAGGTCCTCGACTCCATCGAGCTCGACATGCCGCCCCAGCGCCTGAACACGCGCGCGGTGATGTACACGGTGACACCGGAACTGATGGAACGGGCAGGCATCACGGCTGACCGGTTCCCTGGCTCGCTGCACGCCGCCGAGCACGCCGCCATCGGACTGCTGCCCCTGGTGGCGACCTGCGACCGCGGCGACATCGGCGGGGTGTCGACGGCGCTGCACCAGGACACCGGGTTGCCGACGGTGTTCGTCTACGACGGCCATCAGGGCGGCGCCGGGTTCGCGGACCGCGGGCACGCCGAGCTGCTGCGCTGGTTGCGCGCCACCAGGGACGCGATCGGGTCCTGCGAGTGCACGGCCGGGTGCCCGTCCTGCGTGCAGTCCCCCAAGTGCGGCAACGGGAACGACCCCCTCGACAAGGACGGCGCGGTCCGGCTGCTGACGGCGGTGGTCGAGGCGCTGAGGGGAACGCGCTAGATGAGGTCGGTCTTCTGCATCCAACGCAGGATCGGCCAGCCGGCGAACACCGGCAACCAGCAGGTGAGCACCCGGTACAGCAGCACCGACGGCACCGCGACGGCGGCTGGCACGCCGAAGGCCGCGAGCCCACCGATCAGCGCCGCCTCGACCGCGCCGACACCGCCTGGGGTCGGGGCGGCGGACGCCAGCGTGCCGCCGATCATCGTCACGATCGTGACGGTGACGAAGCCGACCTCGCCGCCGAACGCCTCGACGCTCGCCCAGAGGGCAAGCGCGGCACCGAGAGTGGTGCCCGCACACCCGCCGACGATCAGCAGGAACCGGCCCGGATCACGGGCGAGGTCGAGCAACTCGGTGCTCACGTCGGCGATCTGGGGGCGCAGCTCGTCGATCAGCCAGCGCCGCAACCTCGGCACGATCATGAAGGCGCCGACCACGCCGAGCAGGACACCGACCACCAGGTAGATGACCGTGGCGTTCGGGATGAAGCCGGACAGGTCCGCGCTCCTGCCCGCCGCGATGCTGAAGAGGATCAGCAGCCCGATGTGGGTGACCACCTGGACGGTCTGCTGCAGCGCGACGGCCGCGGTCGCCCGCACCCCGCCGAGCCCGTTGTGTTGCAGGAACCGCACGCTCAGCGCCAGACCTCCGACCCCAGCAGGCGTGGTGGTGGCCGCGAAGGTGTTGGCGAACTGCATGATCACCAGGTTCTTGAGCCGGACCGACTCCGAGGCGCAGGCCCACAGCGCCACCGCCGTCCCGATGTACTTCGACACCGACACCACAAGGCCGAACAGCGCCCACCACCAGTTCGCGGTCTTCAGCTCGGTGAGGAAGGCCGGTACCTGGCTGACGAACGGGTACGCGACATAGACCAGTCCGATCAGCAGCACCAGCTGGATGATCTGATTCCGGCTGAAGCGGGTGACCTGCTCGGTCTTGATCACCTCGGAGTCGGTCTGGGTCCGGACCTGGTGCCGGGTGGCCGACATCAGTTCGTCCGCGTCCGGCAGCACCCGGCGCAGCCGTTTGGGCATCGCGGACTTGGTCAACCGGCCCGACGCCGCGAGGACCGCGTCCTCGCCCAGCGTCGCGAGCGCCGCCCGCACCGAGGGTTCCGCCCCGAACCGTGCCCCGGTGGTCAGCAGCAACTGGGCGATGTCCGACTCGAGCTGCGCGTCCGACGCACCGACCTCCGCGTGCGCGAAGCCCTCGAAATGCACTCGGTCTCCGCTGATCCGGAGGTTGTCCGGGCGCAGGTCACCGTGTGCGACCTGATTCGCGTGCAGTATCCGGAGGCCGGACCAGGCGGCCTCGAGGTGCTCGGGCTCCGCCTGCTCGAGCGGGGTCCCCGCGGGCACCGAATGCGCGTAGAGCATCCAGCCCCGCTCGAGTGGGGACACCGCGACGGCCAGGCTGGACGAGAGCCCCATCCGTGCCACCGCGGTCGACATCAGCGCCCGGTGCTCGACCGCCCGCCGCAGCGACGCGTACGGCGCAGGCGTCTCCGAGCTCCGGAAGGTGAGCCAGTGCCAGAGCTGGCGGAGGGCGCCCTCGCTGCGCTGGTGCGGCCCGAAGAGCTCGAGGATCACCGCGTCGTCCGCACCCGCCTTCCGGAGATCGACGCCGAGATCGACCTTGCGCCACCCGGGACTGCAGTCCGCGGCGAGCACGAGCGGGCCCGATCCGGTGGGGCTCAGCACCGACAACGCGTCCACCCGCAGACCGCGCCTGCCGAGGATCCGGACCGCGAGATCGACGGGGACCTCCAGCGCGGGCGTGCCGACGAACAGCACCACCAGCGCGCCGATCAGCCACCCGGCGGTCAGCCCCAGCATCGACCGCGCGGGGACGACGGCACTGACGAACAGGTGGATCGGCACGAAGGCCAGCAGCAGCAGCCACCAGATCCGACGCCAGCGGGCGGGCAGCCACGGACCGGACACGGTCAGCATGGCGGCCAGCATGGCGATCCACCGCGGGTCGTCGAGGAACTGCGACACGAAGGTGTCGAGGTGCCCGTCCAGGTCGAGGTGCCACTTCGGCGCGGACACCCCCGTGCCGGTGATGGACAGCGCGACGACGGCGAGCAGTCCCGCGGTTGCGTACCCCGCGAGCAGCTTCCAGCGCCTGCCAAGGACGAGGCCGACCAGAATCGCGAACGGGAGGATCACGATCGCGGCGCCGTACAGCAGGTAGATCCGGGTCGACACCTCCGGCGAGGCGACCCCGATCAGGTCCGACACCGAGTTCTCCACGGCCTCCCAGCGGCCGCGGGTGATCAGCGACGTGGCGATCACCGCGCCCATGCACAGCGCCGCCAGCACGACACGCAGCTGATCATTGGTACGCCGACGCAACGGCTGCAGGAGGCTGCCCTGGACCGGGATCTCTCGTCCGTCGACTCGCATGGGGTGATCGAGCCTATCCGACGTGCACGCGCGGTCTGCGAGACACATCGGGCTCGGCGCGGCGCAGCACCTCCCGGGTCACGGACGCCACCTCGCCGTGCCCGAAGAACAGGAACTGCAGAAGGTTGCGGACCGGATTTCCCTCCGTCCACTCGAAGTACACGTTCGGGACCGTCCCGGTCCGGTCCCGGATGTCGAGCAGGATCGCGGCGATGGAGTTGGGGATGGCCGCGCTGCGAACCGTCAGCACCCGGAACCCCTCGCGGTGATGTCCGTGCACCCGCAGGTCGGTGGCGAACTCCGACGCATCGGTGACGCTCACCTCGAGGAACAGGAGGTGCTCGGCGGCCGGGATCCGGCTGACCCGCCGCCGAGCGGACTCCTTCGCCCGATACGCCTCCGGGTCCGGGCGGTCGGCGTCGTGGGCGACGATCCGGATGACCCCCCGCGCGGCCTCGTCGATCAGCTCCCGTGCGGTGGCGTCGTAACTCACCGAGTAGGCACGCAGTTCGTAGGCCCGCGTGAAGCGGGACGCGAACGAGACGGTCAGGATCGCGAGGATGAACAGGATCGCCAGGTGCAGGCCCTCCGGGCGTTCGACGATGTTGACGACGGTCGTGTAGACGAAGATGACCGCGACCACCGCGAAACCGATCGCCTTGCGACGCTGACCCCGCCGGTACGCGGACAGCGCGACGGCGACGGCGGCCGAGGTGATCAGCACCAGGACCCCGGTGGCGTAGGCCGAGCCCTGGGCGTCGACGCTCGCGTCGAAATACCAGGTGACGCCGAACGCGATCGCGGCGAACACCAGCACCAGCGGCCGCACCGCCCGCGCCCAGTCCGGGGCCATGCCGAACCGGGGCAGGTACCGCGGGACCAGGTTGAGCAGGCCGGCCATGGCCGAGGCACCGGCGAACCAGAGGATCGCGATGGTGCTCACGTCGTACACGGTCCCGAAGACGTTGCCGAGGTATTCGTGGGCCAGGTAGGCCAGCGCACGCCCGTTGGCCTGTCCCCCGGCCTTGAACTCGTCCGCCGGGATCAGCACGGTGGTCAGGAAGCTGGTCACGATGAGGAATGCGCTCATGATCAGCGCGGCGGTGGTCAGCAGGTGCCGCGCCCCGCGGATCCGGCCGCGCGGCGCGGACCTGGTGTCGCTCGGATCGCCCTCGATCTGGGGCATCACCGCGACCCCCGTCTCGAAGCCGGACAGGCCGAGCGCGAGCTTCGGGAACACCAGCAGCGAGATCGCGACCATCATCCAGGGGCTGCCGTGCTCGGCCGTCAGTGCCGCGGTCCAGTCCGTGACCACGGAGGGCGCGGTCGCCACGTGCCACAGTCCGGCGGCCACCACCACGAGGTTCAGCGTCAGGTAGGCCCCGACGAGCGCGACCGCGATCCCGATCGCCTCCGCGAAACCCTTGAGGAAGACGGCCGCGAGCAGACCCAGCAGGACCAGCGTGACCAGCAAGTTCTCCCCACGCAGGGCCGCGGGCGCGAACGGGTTCTGCACGACATGGGCCGCACCGTCGGCGGCGGACAGCGTCATGGTGATGATGAAGTCGGTCGCCGCGAACCCCAGCAGGACCAGGACGAAGATCTTGCCGCCCCATTTCGGCAGCAGCCGGGCCAGCATGGCGATCGAGCCCTCGCCGCGCGGGCTCTCCTGCGCGACACGGCGATACACCGGCAGCGCGCCGAGCAGCGTCAGCCCGACGAGGACCAGGGTCGCCATCGGCGAGAGCACGCCCGCGGCCAGGGCGGCGATGCCCGGCTGGTACCCGAGCGAGGAGAAATAGTCGACGCCCGTCAGGCACATGACCTTCCACCACGGGTGCTTGTGCTCCGGCTTCGACACCACCCGGAACGGACCCTGGTGTCCCGACGGTTCCTCGGTGATGTTCTCGAACAGCCAGGACCGCAACCGCGACGGCGATCGATCCCTGGTGGTCACAAGCCGATACTGCCACCGGCCAGGGGTCTCACCCCGCGAAACGCGGCCGATGAGGCCGCGAGCGCGCCCCGGCCCTCACGCCGCCCGCGCGGGGACCTCCGGTTCGCCGAGGCTGAGCATCAGCCGGTTCGCCCAGGAGAACGACGCAGTGGCCAGCACGAGGTCGCCGATCTCCTCGGCGGTGAACCCGACGGCGCGAAGCCGCGCCAGGTGATCCGTGTCCGCGCGCGGTGGCTGGGCGGCGAGCGCGGCGGCGAAGTCGACGACGGCGTCCCACCGCTCGTCGACGCGGGCCGTGACGCCCTCGTCCAGGATCTTCTGCACATCGGCAGGCCGCTTGGACAGCTCGGCCGTGAAGCGTGCGTGCACTGAGGTGCAGTACACGCAGCCGTTGTGCCGCGAGGTTGCCGTCGCCGCGAGCTCTCGCTCGATACGGGAGAGCCCGCCGCGCCCGTAGAAGATCTCCTTGTCGTTCGCGCTGCGCTCGCCGAGCACCTCCGGATCGCGGGCCAGCAGACGGAAGTACGGGCTCTCGCCGCGGAAGCCCTCCAGATGGGACCGCTGCTCCTCGGTCGCGTCCTCGAGCCGGATCGGCTCCAGCCAGGGCACCCAGTCCAGCTGCTCCTGGGTGAAACCGCCTGGGCGGCGGTGCTGTTCGACCTCACGTACCTCGGTCATGCCGATTCTCCGATCAGGGTGTACCCGGCGACGAGCCGGATCTGGTAGTTGACGAAGCCGATCGCCTGGGACACGGTCACGATCGCGGCCTCCGACAGCCCGACCGCACGCAGTGTCTCGATCGCGGACCGGGCGGCCGACGAGGGATCGACGGTGACCAGCGCGGCATGACTCAGCAATGCCGCGAGCACCGGGTCGTGGACGGCACCCGTCGCCACCGCCTCGGCGAGGTCCTCGGGCAGCAGCGCCGAATAGTGCTCGGCGAGTGCGGGTTGCCGAGCGAGCACCGCGACCCGCAGCGCGACGGCGACGAGTTGCTCGCGGGTCGGCAGATCGGCGGACGGCGCGACGAAGAGCGCGTCGTGCAGCCGCTGGGTGTGCTCCGCTACCGCGGGCCGCACCGACCTGAGCGGGGACACGGCGCCCGCCAGCCGGGCGCCGAGCACCCCGTCGAGCACATCCGCCGTCGAGTTCGGCGGGGACTGGGTCGAAGACGTTGTCATGGTCGTGATTCCTTCCGGTAGGCGCCATTCCAGCCGAGGCGCGGGGCCACCTTCGTGGCGATGAGTTCGATCGAGTGCAGCGTCGCCGCCTGGTCCGGGTCGATCGGATGAACCTGGAAGATCAGATCGGTCGACTGCTGCGCAGCCGGGTCGGCCGCGAGCAGGTCGGTGACCTCGTCCGGGGTGCCGACGACGGAATCGCGCAGAATGTCCTCGGCGCTCTCGCTGCCGTCGGCGAGGCCGAGCCGCTCCAGGTATCCACGGAAGCGCAGCGCACCGCGCCGGGCGAGCTCGAGGGCCACCTCGTGGTCGTCCGCGACGAAGACGCTGCGCGAGACGCCGATCCGCGGCTTCGCACCCGCCGGGAGCGCCTCCCGGTACGCCTCGATCAACGGCTGCTGGACCTCCCCGAGGGTCGCGCCCTCGAGACCCGGTTCCCTCGGCTGGGTTCGAGACAGCAGGAGACCGTCTCCGGATTCGCCGGCACGGACGGCCCCCGAGACCGAGAAGGTCGCCTGCCAGCGACGCTCGAGCAGCCCGGTCGCCCGCGGGTAGAGCCGCTTGTCGTCGACGATCTCGGATCCCGACAGCGCGGCCGTCAGGCGACTGATCTTGTTGTCGTACAAGGCCCGTCGGTCCGCGTCCGCCTGAGCGAACAACGCGAACGCGCTCGCCGACCCGCCGGTGCCGAGACCCAGTTCGAGCCGGCCACCGGACAGCGCGTCGAGCACCGCCGCGTCCTCGGCGACCCGGACCGGGTCCTCCAGGCCGAGCGTGACGATGGCCGTGCCGAGGCGGATGACGCTCAGCCTGGCCGCCGCGTGCGCCAGGAACACGAACGGTGACGGCAGGCCGCCCTCGGCGGGATCGACGTGATGCTGGGCCACCCAGCCGACGTCGAAACCCAGTTCCTCGGCGAGGACGAACTGTGCCAGTGCGTCACGATAGAGCTCGCCCGCGTCCCGACCCTCGTCACCGACCAGTCGGGTGAACCACCCGAGCCGCTTGTCCTCGGTCACGTCATGCCACCTTTCCCAAATATGCTTCGCGAACTGCGGGATTTCCCAACAGGTCAGAGGCCTTGCCGTGCAGCACGATCTGGCCGCCCACCAGGACGTTGCCGGTGTGCGCGATGGACAGCGCGAGCTCGGCCTGCTGCTCGACGATGAGGATCGCGAGCCCGAACCGCTCGTTGAGCCGGACGATCTCGTCGAGTACCCGGTCGACGAACAGCGGGGACAGCCCCATCGTCGGTTCGTCCATGCAGATCAACCGCGGCCGGCTCATCAGTGCACGCGCGAACGCCAGCATCTGCTGCTCGCCGCCGGAAAGCGTCCCCGCGTGCTGTCCGCGCCGCTCCGCCAGCCGCGGGAAGTGATCGAACAGCTCGGCGGCCCGTTCCGCCAGCACCGAGCGCCGCTCGCGATGCACGTAGCCACCGACGTACAGGTTCTCCTCGACCGTCATCTCCGGAAACACCCGGCGCGCTTCGGGAACCGAGGCCAGTCCGGCCTTGATCCGGCCCGCGGGAGCCACCGCGGTGGCGTCCTCCCCGTCGATCAGCACCCGCCCCGTCGCGGGGGTCAGCAGCCCGAGGGCGGTCTTCATCGTTGTCGACTTACCGGAGGCGTTCCCCCCGAGCAGGGACACGATCTCGCCCGGCCGGACCCGGATGGACACCTCGTCGAGCGCGCGCGAGCGCCCGTAGTACACGCTCACCCCGTCGAGTTCGAGGATCGGGGCCGCGTTCTCATCGACCGCCATCGGAGTCCACCTGTCCTCCCCCGCCGACCGTCGCGGGCCGCAGGCGACGCCTCCCGAGATAGGCCTCGATCACTCGCTCATCGGCCTGCACCTGTTCCGGGGTCCCGACCGCGATGATCGAGCCCTCGTCCATGACGATCACGCGATCGGAGAGCTGGTTGACGAGCTCGAGCTTGTGCTCGACCAGGATGATGGTCTGGCCGTTCGCCTTGAGCTCGGCCAGTTGACGTCCGACCTCGGCGGTTTCGCTCTGATTCATGCCCGCCGCCGGCTCGTCGAGCAGCAGCAGGACCGGGTCGAGGGCGAGGGCGCGCGCGATCTCGGTCCGCCTCCGGTTCGCGTACGACAGGGTGTAGGCCGGGTCCCCGGCGCGCGGCGAGAGCCGTTCCCCGAATCTCGCCAACCCGGAATCCACCTCGGCGCGCAGGATTTCCCGCTCGGCACGCACCTTCCGGGTCGGCAGCAGCGCCAGTGCCAACTCCGCGAGAATCGGCACCCAGCGGAGCACGGGATACCGGACCAGGGAACGGATCGGTCGCGCGGCCCCGAGGGTGGTGTGCAGCCCCACCTCTATGTTCTCGGCAACGGTGAGATTTCCGAAGACCCGGCCGTTCTGGAAGGTCCTCGCGATCCCCGCCTCGGCCGCGTCCTCCGGGGAACCGTTCCGTACCGCGCTGCCGCGCAGCAAGATCCGGCCGGAATCGGGGCGGAGGACGCCCGACACCAGGTTGATCGTGGTGCTCTTTCCCGACCCGTTGGGCCCGATGATGGAGACGAACTCACCCCTGTTGACCTCGAAGTCGATCCCGTCGACTGCCCGCACTCCACCGAAGGATCGGCGCAGTCCCGTCACCGACAGGATCTGCTCAGGCTGCTGCGCTGACACGGTCCCTCCTCGTCCAGATTCCCTGTGGCCTGAAACGGATGATCAACAGCAGGATCACCCCGTAGAGCAGAATGCGGACCTCCGGCGCCAGCCGGAACAGCTCCGGGACGCCGATCAGGACCACCGAACCGAGGATCGCGCCGTAGGGCGACCCGGTCCCGCCGAGCACGATGATGGTGACCACGAGTAGCGAGAGCCCCAGGTTGAACACCGTCGGATCGATGTACGAGTACTGGTGCCCGAGCAGAGCTCCGCCGATGCCGGAGAAGACCGCGCTGATCGCGAAGGCGAGCGCCTTGTAGTCGCGCACCCGGACGCCAGACGATCTCGCCGCCACCTCATCGGAGCCGACCGACCTGAGCACCGTGCCGAGGTGTGACCGCTGGATCGCGACCACCGCCGCCACGGTCACGGCCAGGAATACCAGATCGAGGCGGAACAAGTCGGCGGCCGTGGAGAACTCGTATCCGAAGATCCGCGGCGCCGGGATCCCGAACAGTCCGTAGCTGCCGCGGGTCACCGATTCCCAGTTGCGGATGATCCCGACCGTGACGACACCGATCCCGAGCGTGGCGATGGCCACGTAGTGGCCGTTGAGCGTCCACAGCGGAGCCGCAAGCACCGAGGACACGATCGCCGCGGTCAGCGCGGCCGCCGCCACCGCCGCGAGGAAGGGCCATTCGTAGCTGATCGTGAGGATGGCCGAGGTGTACGCCCCGATCGCGATCGGCCCGGCCTGGCCGATGGTGAGCTGGCCGGCCGAACCCGCCACCAGCGTCATCGAGACCGCGATGATGGCGTAGGCGATGATCTGGGTCCCGACCACGAGGCCGTAGCTGTTGGAGACCAGCGGCACCCCGAGCCCGACCACCACCAAGACGGCCGCCGCCTGCCACCACTGCACCCGGATCTGTCGACCCGCCCCGAGGAAGGTGCCGGTCAGCGGTTCACTCGCGATGGACGGCGCCCTCCCCAGCAGTCCCCCCGGTTTCAACACGAGGAGGGCGATGAGCACCCCGAAGGTGATCAGGTCTCGGTATCCGTCCCCGAACTGGTAGATCCCCACTGCCTCGACGATGCCGAGCACGAAGCCCCCGAGAACCGCACCGGGAATCGAGCCCAGCCCGCCGATCGTCGCCGCGACGAATCCGCTCATCCCCGCGATCGTGCCGCTGGTCGGTGAGATGTTCGAGTTGTACAGTCCGACAAAGATTCCCGCCAGACCACCGAGGCCCGATGCGATGATGAACGCCAGGTTCTGTACGCGAGGAACCGGGATCCCCATCTGGAGGGCGGCATCGGGGTCCTGCGCCGTCGCCCGGATCGCCAACCCGTACCGTCCGTACTTGAGAAAGCCGGCGAGGGCGGCCATGACCACGATCGTGATGGCGAGCATCACGACGTCCGAGGTCCCGAACCGCACGCCGCCGATCTGCCAGTTGTTGGTCGGCAGCACCGCAGGGAACGGTCGCGTCTCGGGTCCGAAGACCATCTGGACGAGATTCTCGATGATCATGCCCGCGGCGACGGTGGCCAGGAGGGCCGCCACCGCCGGACCACGACTCAACGGGCGCACCGCGACGATGTTGATGACGAATCCGAGCAGACCCGAGACGGCGACCACCACCACGATGGTCGTCCACAGTGACAGCCCGAGTTCGGCGATCAGCCACCAAGCGAAGATCGATCCGAACGCGAACACCGCGCCGTGGGCGAAATTGATCACGTTGGTCACGCCGAAGATCAGGGTGATCCCGACGGCGATCAGCGCATAGGCGTTGCCGTGGATCAGTCCGGCTATGAGGGTGTCGATCATGTGGTGGGTACGAACTTCCCGTTCTGGAGCACCAGCTCGCGGGGCGAGACCCCGTCGGGACGGCGAGACTTCTGGTCGAAGGTGAACTGGCCCAATCCGATTCCGTTGAACTCGGATTCCTTCAGGCCCTTCAGGACACCCTCCCGCGTCGCACCACCGTGGTTCGCGGCGTCGACGAGGACCTTCAGTGCGTCATAGGCGTAGACGTTGAAGTCACCGGGATCGACCCCGAACTTCGCCCGGAACTTGCCGACGAAGTCCTGGATCCGGGGATCGGTGTCCGCCGGGCTGAAGATCCCGTTCACGATGTCGCCCTCTGCCGCGGGGCCGGCCAGCTTGATGAACTGTGGCGTGTTCTGGCCCCCGAAGAACTGCTTGTCGAACCCGACGTCCCTGAGCTGCTTGACCACCAGGGCGCCGTCGGGTCCGTAGCCGAGGTGCACGAATGCCTCCGGCGCCGCCTCACGACCCTTGATCAGGATCGGCTTGACGTCGGTGGAGTCAGGGAGGATCGGCGAGGAGTAGACGATCTCGACACCCTTCTCGGCCGCGAACTGCGAGAAGTACTTGAATGCCTGCTTACCCCAGTCGGTTTCGAGATAGACGACGGAGACCTTCTTCGCCTTGCGGGAAACCCACTCGGCATTGCGCTCCTGGAAGACGTCGAGCGTGATCGATGGACTCCACGAGTACTCGCCCCCGTTGGTGAACTCGACCGCGGAGTTGGTGAATCCGTACTGCACCAACTTGCCCCGGTTGTACACCGGGGAGGCGGCGATCGAGGCGGGCGAGGAGAAGTCGCCGAGCTCGGCGATCACCGTCTGGTCGTCGACGAACTTCGTCGCGATCGGGACGGTCTGCTTCGGGTCGGACTGCGAATCCTCCCATTTGAGCTCGACCTTGCGCCCGTCGACGCCGCCGTTCTGGTTGATCTCCTCCAGCGCCAGGTCGAAGCCCTGCTGCCAGAGACGCCCGTATTCCGCCGACGGCCCCGTCTTGGGGCCCGACACACCGAAATAGACGGTGCCGGCGGTGGCCGCCTCCGAATCGCTGCATGCGGCGGTCAAACCGAGTAGCGACACCGAGGCGACCATTCCCGCCACTAGCCTGCGGGTGCGTCCTCGGACGGCTGGATGGGTACTCATTCTGCGAATTCCTCCGGGTGTTCATCCACGCGAGCTCGCCGCGACAGACGGGAAGCCTTCACCCGCGACCTCGTTGTCGCGGACAAAGGGGAATGGACGTTGAAATAGAGAGACGGGGAATGCGAAATACACCGATCGCCGATACCGGCCCTTCATACGACGAGGGGTCGACGTCGATATCCGTCTCTTTGAATTCTCTACTTGCCTGCGCGATGCAACGGCAGCGCTCGACTCGAATACCGATCAGTTCTCAGACTGATCGGCTTCTACACTCCATGGTGATCATCAACGTGTTCGGCTTTCACAACAGTAGGGGCGCTTGCCGTATCCGCATGGATACAGCCCGGTCCTCACCCGGGGCACCCCACCGCTCCGCGAGGGTTGCCGATCAGCAAGCCGGGGCTGTCAGCTGATACTCATGACCGTTGGGAGAGAAGGTATCCGGGCCTCCACCAGGTGTCAACCGTTCGGTTGGGCTGGCAGGCCGCCACGGCCCGCGCCGGCCTTCCCGCGACCATCCAGCCCTGCACATTTACAATTCCGAAACGGTTCACAATAATTCGGATCACCGTGAAAACAATGGACCCGAACACAATTCAGTAGTGTCGGACCGTGAACGAATCCAGACCGGCGCCGGTCAACCTGAACGTATCCGACGCCCGAATACTCGTCATCGGCGCGAGCAGCGGCATCGGCCTCGCGGCCGCCGCGATGGCATACCGGGCGGGGGCCTCCGTCGTCGGCGTCGCCAGGGGTGAGGCGAGCCTGAAACGGTCCTTCACCACGATCGGCGGACCGGACGCCGCCCGCTTGGTCCCGATCGCGGCGGATGCCCGCGACCCGGCCGGGCTGGAGTCGATCTTCACCCACGCGGGCCCGGTCGATCACGTGCTGCTGACGGCGGGATTCGCCGCGACCGGCCCCGCACGGACCACCCCGTGGCCGGCCCTCGAGTCGGCGTACCGCGACCGCCTCGCGACCGCATATGCCGTCGCACAACGCGCGGCACCCACCCTGGCGGCCGGGGGTTCGCTCGTCTTCACCTCCGGCGGATTCGCGATCCGGCCTGCGGCCGACACCAGCGTCGTCGCGGCCGGGCTGGCCGCACTCGAGACGTTCGTCAGGGGGCTCGCGCTCGAGTTGGCGCCGAGAAATCGCGTCAATGCCATCCGGCCGGGGCGGATCGACACCCCGATGCTGCGCGGCGCCCTCGCCCGCACCGCAGGCGGCCCCGTCGACGACGAATCGGTTGCGGCCGCGGGACGTTCCATCCCGCTCGGGCGAATCGGCGACGCCCGCGAGGCCGCTCACGCGGCGCTGTTCCTGATGGCGAACTCGTACATCACCGGTGTCACACTCGGCGTCGACGGCGGCCAGGGCCTGCGCTAGCAGCCGATCGCACGCTTGCCGAGCTCGATGATCGAGGCCCGAAGGGTGGCCTCGTCCACCGCCTCGGCTCCACCGGTCACCATCGTCAGCAGGTGCGGCACGGTGGACGGCCATGCGGCGATCCCGATCAGTGTGAACAGCGAGATCGCGGTGCGGACGTCCGCCTCGCGGCCGAGCAGGCCCGAGAGGCTCTGCACCTTGTCGAGGTACACCTGGCTGCGCGCCTCGACGCTCGGCAGATCCTCCTCCCGGTAGTGCAACGACTCCCACATCAACAGCCGCAGCAGATCCGGGCGCGCGCGATGGAAGTCGAACACCGCGCCGATGTACTCCTCGATGTCGGTCTCGGGTGTGAGCGGATGCGCCTGACCGAGCTCGGTGAGCGCCTCCATGATCACCGCGTCGAACAGCTTTTCCTTGCTCCCGAAGTACCCGTAGATGCGTTCCTTGTTGACGCCTGCCCGCTCGGCGATCCGGTTGACCCGTCCGCCCGCGATGCCGTTCTCCGCGAACTCAGAGCGCGCCGCGTCCAGGAGTTTTCGTCGCGTCGATGATCCGTCGGCTTGCCCATCCATGCGCGAATCCTATCCGCAACACTTCCGGGTTTCCCGAACCCTTGTGCGCCAACCAACTGGTTGGTAGAAGTAGGGCCTGCCCACACAATGGAAGGACCTTCGATGACCAACGCCCTGCACATCAACGCCTCCGCGCGCGGCAAATCGAGCGACTCGCGCGGCATCGCCACGACGTTCCTGGACGCCCTTGCCGCCCAGGACCCAACGCTCACCGTCGACACGCTCGACCTGTTCGAGGAGCGGCTGCCCGACTTCGGCACCGCCGCCGCGGGCGCGAAGCTCGCCGTCTTCACCGGCCAGGAGCAGACGCTCGAACAGCGTCGGGCCTGGGAGCAGGCCCGAGAGGTCTTCGACCGATTCGCGGCGGCGGACCTCTACGTGCTGAGCATCCCGATCTGGAACTCCGGAATCCCGTACATCCTCAAGCAGTGGATCGATCTCGTCACTCAGCCGGGGTGGGCGTTCGAGTTCGATCCGACGCAGGGGTACACCGGTCTGCTCGCGGGCAAGCGAGCCGTCACCGTCTACACCAGCGGCGTCCACAGCCCCGGCGTCCCCCTGGAGTTCGGAGCCGATTTCGCGACCCCGTTCGTCGAGGACTGGCTGCGCTTCGTCGGCATCGAGTCGGTCTCCGAGATTCGCTACGCCCCGACGGTTCTGACCTCCGACCCCGGGGCCGGCCTTGCCCTCGCGCAGGAGCGGGCGCGTGAGCTCGCAGCTGCCTTCTGATCTCGCGGCGGCGCCCGCCGCCGCGACGGCGGAACCACACTGGGCGCCGACGGGACGAACGGTCGGCCTGATCTGTCTTGCCGGTGTCCTCGTCGTCGGGCAGCTGTATGTCGTTCTCCCACTCCTCGACGCCCTGGCGCGGGAGTGGGAGGCGGCGCGCTCGGCCGTGACGTGGACGACGACGTGCTTCGGGCTGGCCTACGCGCTGGGCTTTCTCGTCACGGGTCCGTTCTCCGACCGCTGGGGCAGGCGCCCGGTGATCGTCGGCGGGCTGCTGGCGACCTCGGTGACGACCCTGCTCGTGGCACTCGCCCCGAGCCTCGAACTCGGGCTGACGGCCCGGATCGCGCAGGGTGCGACCGCCTCCCTGTTCGCCCCGGCCGCCTTCGCCTACCTCGCCGAGCACATCGAGCCGCGGCGGCGGGTACTCGCGCTGACCTGCCTGACCAGTTCCTTCCTCGCGGCAGGCGTGCTCGCCCAGGTGGCATCGCAGGCGGCCGCGGCCGCATGGGGCCCGAGCGCGATCTTCCTGCTGAGCAGCGTGGGATTCGTGCTGGTCGGCGCGGCAGCCTGGTTCGTGCTCCAGCCGCGGGCACCCTCCCCAGACCCGCGGACGAACGAGCCGTCCGGCCTCCGCGCCTCGTTCCGGCCGTTCGCCGGTCTGCTGCGGAACCCGGTGTTGGCCTTGCTGTTCACCAGCTGCATCAGCGTGCTCGGCGTGTTCGTCGGCCTCTACACCGGGATCCAGCTCAGCCCCCCGGACGGCATCGGCGACGGGGCGATGCTGGCGCTTCGGGCCAGCGCCCTGCCCGCGATGATCGCGGTGCCGCTGCTGGCGGGCCGGCTGGCCGGGGTGGCCCCGACGACCCGGGTCGTCGCGGCCCTGCTCGCCGCGGCGATCACCGCCGCGGCCACGATCGCGCCGTTCGGGGGCGTGTGGGTCGCACTGTGCCTGTTGCTGTTCGTGGCGGCGATCGCGGTCGCCGCTCCCGCGCTGGTTCAGGCCATCGCGGAACGGTCGGGACCCGCCCGCGGCGCTGCCACCTCGTTGTACACGTTCACCCTGTTCCTCGGCGCGAGCACCGGTCCCCAGTTGGCCAATCTGCTCGCCGGGGCCGGCTACTGGGCGGTCGCGGGCGCGATGTCCGCGGTGGCCCTCGTTGGCGCAGGCCTCGCCTACGCGTCGGCAAGAGTCGGCTGAGAACGACCGAAGCCCAGAGCCCCTGTCCCGTTGCGGGACAGGGGCTCTGGTGTGAGCGCCGGATTCATTCCCTTGTGGTGAAATCCTCGAAGCCGGGGACCGGGATCTTCAGTTGCGCATGGATGTCGCCACCGAGCCCGAACTGACCGATCGCACCCCCGTAGTTCTGCTGGTAGCTCTGCCACAGCACCACGACGCTGACGATGCGGTTGGCGCCGGGGCTGTCCGCGGGCGGGAACGCGTTCGGCAGTGAGGCCCGGTACGTCGCGCGTCCCTCCGGATCGGTGACGAACACGTTCGGCACACCCAACGGCCCCGGTCGCGTGGGCGCGGCCGGGTCGAGGTCCCGCTGGCGCAGCGACATCACGGTGTACAGCGACTCCGGGATCAGGCCCGAGAACTCGAAGTCGAACTCGCCGTGCCTGCCGTCAGCGCTGACTCCGACCCGCACGGTGCCTCGCGCCCGCAGCCAGTTCCCGAGGGTGACCGGTTCGGTCAGGCGCCTGCCGTCCTCGTGCCGCAGATCCGGGATCGGCGTCTCGTGGAAGGCGTAGCTGGGCCGCCGGACCTTCGCGGCCTCCGGCACTTGGTCGGGCGCGAAGACGATCGGATAGTTGTTGGCGGGCAACGGTAGCGGCAGGGTGTGCAGCACCGTCGCCTCGTCCTCCGCCGACAGCTGCGCCCCGAGCTCGCGCACGATCGCGTACGGCTCCACGCCCCCGAACACCGGAACCGGGGTGCCCGCATCGACGATCGCGCTCCCCCACTCCCGCGTCACGGAGCCGTCACCCGCGTCCCGGGCGATCCACCCGACCACGATGAAATTGCCCTCGTCGTCGACCGCCTCGCTGGGCGGATAGAGCGGGCCCTGCGTGGTGGGGGTGAGCTCGTAGACCCTGGATCCGACCGAAACCTGTTTCGTCACAGGATCCCTCGCTGCGCGAGCCCGGCGGAGGCGGAGCCCGCGAGCGGGCCGGCTCCGGCGAGGCCGGTGGTCTCGCTCCCGAGTGACCGCCACCGATCCCGGGCAGCGCGCGCCAGGAGCACCTGGTCGTCGCCGCGCAGTCCCGGGTGCCCGACCGCCTCGAGGAAGGCGAGATCGCTCTCGTGGTCGCCGTATCCGTAGCTGTTCTCGGCGTCGACCCCGAGTTCGGCCTGCACCGAGGTGACCGCCTCCGCCTTCGCCTGCCCGATCATCGGCCGCTCGACCTCGCCGGTGAGCACTCCCCCCTGGTCGGTGACCGGGCGGCTCGCCACGATCCGGTCGGCACCGACGGCCTCTCCGATCGGAACGAGGGCGGGCGCAAACGAACCCGAGAGCAGCACGATCGCGGCTCCGGCCTCGCGATGGGCGTGCAGTGCGGCCAGGGTGGCCGCGTAGTACGGCGCGTTGGTGGATTCGAACTCCCGGTACCACCGGCGGCCCGATTCCTCGAGCTCGACGAGCGGCACTCCTCGGAACGTACGGTAGTAGCTCCGGTTCACCTCCTCCCTGGGGGCACCCTCGTCCGACTGCCGCCGCAGCGCGCCGAGCAGCCTCGCGTACTCGCTTCCGTCGTCACCGCGTTCCCAGAGCCAGTGTTCGAGGAAGGCGAACATGCTCTTGACGGTGATCAGCGTCTCGTCGACGTCGAAGAAGGCGACCTGCCCGGGCCGTGGGCCGGTGCCCGTCACGCGGTGGCCCCGAGGAAGGCCTCGATCGCCTTCGCCGCCTTGCGCCGCTCGATCTGGCTGATCGTCGAGTTCTCCAGCGCGGCAAACGAGATCGTCGCGGTCGCGACGCTGCGGCCGAACTGGGTCACCTCGATGTCGATCGTGAACTGCAGCTTGGCCGGGTCCTGGATCGACACGGCGCCGAACCGGGCCTGCAGCGAGGCGGGCAACGGGAACAGGAAGGTCTTGAACGAGAGGTCGATCGAGTTCCAGACCACGTAGTAGTGCCGTTCGGGCCAGCGGTTGCCGTACTCGAGCTCGAACGCCCCGAGGAACAGCTGCCGCGCCGCCTCGACGATCACCAGCCCCTGGACGTGCTCACCGGTCTGGTGGTCGATGAGCAGCTCGTTGTCCCCGTCGATCCGGAGGTCGGAGGTGAAGCTCCCGTCCTCGGCACGCGTCAGGTTGGCGATGAGGACGTTCGTCTCCTGGTACTTGTGCACGTGATGGCGTGGCGCCGGGGCGTCGATGTCGCCGAGCAGGCGAACCTCCGCGGCCGGGGCATGGATCGACGCGACGTGCTCGACGTATTCTTTGTCGTGCCGCTTGATCCCCTGCCCGAGCCGGATGGTCAGGTCGGGGTCGATGTTCCGGAACGCGCCGCCGCGCAGCGCGGAGACGAGACCCGACACTGTGTGGACGCGTGTGCCATCGGCGAAGCCGCGGAATCGATCGGCGACGACGACCAGATCCGTGAGCGGGACCTCGGCGACGGCCTCGGCGACCGGGAGCTGCGACGAGAGAGCCGGGGCGAGCTGTACTGCGGACATGGGTATCCCCTTCGAGGACTGAATTGAGCGCTTATGGCGTCGGATGACCGCCATCCGGTCGTCACCCGGAGCACCCCGCCGCACTGGAGGGTTGCCGATCAGCGAGCCGGGGCTTGACGCTGATACTCATGACCGTGGACAGAAAATTAGGTCCACCCGAATCGCCCGTCAACCCAACCAACCGATTGGTTGCTGTGAGGTGAGGCTCAAGTTTGCGATCGGGTAAGGGCGTCGGACGGCGTGCCTGGTCGGGCCGCTACGACACCGGACCCGCCCTGGCCGCCGCGACGGCCTCACCACCTCCGACGGCCGGTAGCGGCAGCCGGACACCGACGGTTACCACCACGTCCCAGCCCTCGACCCGGCAGTCGCGGACCACCGCCCGCATCCGCGCGGCGATCGTGGTCGCCGACGCGCACGCCGCCTCGGCGCCTCGCTCGAGGGCGGCCGCGGCCGCGAGCGCCGCCAGGTCCGCCGCCGACTGGGCCCGGTGCCGGGCCGACACCGCCGAGCCGAGGTGGATCACCAGGGCCGCCACCGCGATCAGCGCGAACATCGCCCAGCAGGCGAGAACGGTCGCGGAGCCGCGCTCGTCCCTCACCTTCCCGCTCCGGTCGCCGCGGGAGGCGGCGAAGCGACGACGGAGGCCTCGGCGACACCCGAGTCCTCCATCGCGGCAACCGCTTCCGCCGAGATGTCGAGCGCGGGCAGCAGTGGCACCGCGGCCTCGACCACCGCGGTGGCGAACCCGTCGACCTCCCGCACCGTGATGCGCGCACCGCGAGGAGCCACCCGCTGCGCCGCGAGGACCGCCTCAGCCCGATCGCCGCGCGCGACGAGCCGGGCCGCCTCCCGCGCGGCGTCCACGCAGCGAACATGCGCGGACACCGCGAGGAAGGAACCCAGGCACAACACCACGACCACCGTGATCGAGGCGATCGCGATCGCGGCCTCCACCGTCACCGCCCCGGCCTCGTTCACACCGCGGTGTTCAGCGCCTTGTCGATGATCCCGGTCAGCGCCGTCACGATGGAGTCGCCCGTCACCACCGAGTACAGCACTGCCCCGAATGCCGCCGCAGCGATTGTCCCGATCGCGTACTCCGCGGTCGACATGCCCTCCTCCGCGGCAGCGGCGAGCAGCAATCGGGTACGCAGCACACCAATCCCCTTGGTCACCATGATGTTCCCCCTTCTCGATCACCGCCGCGGCGTCTCCGCGGCTGGTCCTCTCGGTCCTTCGGCTGCGCGGACTCACAGCACACCCCCGCTCAGCACCCGGGTGGCCAGGCCGACCACAACCGGGACGATTCCGAGGCAGAGGAACGCGGGCAGGAAGCACAGCCCGAGTGGACCGCTGATCAGCACACCCGCCCGTTCCGCCGCGGCCACCGCCCGGTCCTCGAGCGCGAGCCTGCGCTGCGCCGCCAACTCGGTCACCGCAGCCGCGAAGGCCGCGCCGGACCGCGAGGAGCGACGAGCCATCCGCGCGAGCCCGTCGGTCTCCGAGTGCGCCGCCGCACGCTCCCAGGCGATCTCGGGCTCTGCGCCGAGGGTGAGCAGGTTCGCGGCCGAGTCGAGCGCGCTGCCCAGCGGCTCCGGAGCGGACACCGCGACCGCCTCCGCCGCCACGGCGACGGGCATTCCCGCCTGCAGGCACGCCGCCAAGAGGTCGAATCCGGCCGCGATCGCCATGGGATCGGTGACCTCGCGATGCCGCGCGCGCTGCGCCCGCCCCCGCGACGCCGCCGCCGGTCCCCGGAGTCGCGCCGCCGCCGAACCGGCACCGGGAGCGGCGAGCGCGGCGGCCGCGAACAGCACCGCAGCCCCCGCGCTCATCGGGTCACCCGCCCGGTGATGCGGTCGGTCCAGAGCAGGCCGGCGCAGGCGAACACCGTGCCGAGTACCAGCAGCATCCCCCCGAGACCGCCGGACAGCAGCACCCGCAGCGGGCTCGCGCCCATCAGCTGGCCCAGCGCGATCCCCAGCAACGGCAGGCAGGCGAGCACCGCCGCCGTGGCCCTGGCTCCCGCCAGCCCGGCCTCCACCCGGTCCCGGAACCTGATGCGCCCCACCAGGTCCGCGCGGACCGCATCGAGCAGGTCCGCCAGCGCGACACCGTACCGGTCGGCCACCCGCCATGCCGCCGCCACCCGCGCCAACTCGACGTCGATCGCGCTCCCTTGAGCCTGCAATCCGTCGGCGGCACTGCCACCGAGCCGCGCGCGGGCCGCGGCGGTCCGGAACGCATCCGCCGCCGCACCGCTCGATTCCCCGGCCGCGGTGGTGCAGGCGTTCGCCGGATGTGCCCCCACCCGCAGCTCCCCCGTCGCCGCCTCCAGGCAGCCGAGCAGCCCGCGCAGGTCCGCGTCACGCGCGCACTCGCGGCGACGGCGAGCGCGGCGATAGGCCGTCGTCAACGCGAGCGCGGCGCCCGCACATCCCGCCGTCGGCGCGTAGATCATCACGGCCGCAATCAATCCGAGCGCCACCGCCGCCCGCAACCGGGCATGCCCCCACGGCCCCGCGACGCGACGCGGCGGGCTCAGTCTCGTCATCGACCTGGTGGTGGGCGCGACGATGAGCGCGAGCGCTGCGGCCGTCGACGCCGCGATCACCACGCCCCCACCCCGACGCCGCGTCGCTCGAGCAGGTCCGCGAGACGGTCCGCGCCCGGACAACTCCCCGCCGCCGGGGTCCACGCGGGCAGCACGCCGACCTGCCCGCCCTCGTCCCGGTCCAGCACACCGATCTGGGCGAGCCTGCGCCTGCCGTCCGCCGCACGGTGCACGTGCAGCACCACCTGCACCGCCGCCGCGAGCTGGCTGTGCAGGGCGGCACGATCCAGGCCGCCGAGCGCCGCCAACGCCTCCAAGCGGGCAGGCACCTCCTCCGGCGAGTTCGCGTGCACGGTGCCCGCCCCGCCGTCATGACCGGTGTTCAACGCGGTGAGCAGGTCCACCACCTCGCCACCGCGCACCTCGCCGACCACGATGCGATCAGGCCGCATCCGGAGCGCCTGCCGCACCAATTG
Source organism: Rhodococcus sp. UNC363MFTsu5.1 (assembly GCF_000686785.1). Classification (NCBI taxonomy): domain Bacteria; kingdom Bacillati; phylum Actinomycetota; class Actinomycetes; order Mycobacteriales; family Nocardiaceae; genus Rhodococcus; species Rhodococcus sp. UNC363MFTsu5.1. The sequence goes on along the minus strand of NZ_JMLO01000004.1, from coordinate 97,980 downwards.
CCGGACGGTCACCTCGCCGACCCCCTCGACGTTCGGGGCGCGGGCGACCAGCCGCACCACGTGCGGGTGGGTCGGCGCCAGCTCGGCCGCGTCCTCCACACAGACGATCCGTTCACGTCGGTCGACCTGCGCCAGCAGCGCCGCGAGCAGGGTGGTCTTACCGGCGCCCGTCCCGCCGACGACCAGGAACGCGAGTCGGGCGGCGACGATCCGCACCAGCAGTTCACGGGCCTCGGCGGGCACCGTGCCGCCCGAGCAGAGGGCGTCGAGTCCCTGTGTCGCGGGGCGCAGCACCCGCAGCGACACGCAGGTCCCGCCCTGCGCGAGCGGCGCGAGCACCGCGTGCAGCCGAACGCCGAAGCCGGACCCCGCCGCCGCGGGGAGGCGGCCGTCCACCCAGGGCTGGGCGTCGTCGAGCCGCCTCCCCGCCGCCAGCGCGAGGCGCTGTGCGAGCCGCCGCACCGCGGCCTCGTCGGCGAACCGGACCGGTGCGCGCTCCAGGCCTGAGCCCCGGTCCACCCAGACCTGGTCCGGCGCGGTGACCAGGACGTCGGAGACATCCGGCTGTGCGAGAAGCGGTTCCAGTGCTCCTGCACCGGTCAGTTCGGTCTGCAGGACCTGCAGCGCGTCGAGCAGGTCCGTGTCCCCGAGCACCCCGGAGGCCTCCGCCCGGATCGCCGCGGCCACCATCGCCGGGCTGGGCTGCGCCGACGTCCTCGACAACCGCTCCCGAACCCGGTCCAGGAGTTCGGGCGAGACCAGGGAGCTCATCCGGCCCGCCCCCCGGTACCCGTCCCGAGCACCTCGAGGATCGCGCCCGCACCCGCGGCCAACGGCGATCGCCTTCGCAGCCTCAGGCCGCCGCGCTCCAGGGCGGCCGACAGCCGCGGCTGCGGCCTCATCACCGCGAGCACGGGAAGCCCGAGTAGCTCGGCGACATCCCTGCCACGCAGCCCGCCGGGCGCCGGACCTCGCACCACCACACCCACATTCGGATTCCTGGTGCGCGCCGCGGCCACCACGGATTCGGCGGCAGCCGCCGACCGCACCTGGGCGGGCACGACGACCGCCACCAGGTCGGCCAGATCGAACACCGCGGCGGCCAGGTCGCCGAGCCCCCGTCCCACGTCGCACACCACGAGATCACCGGCACCGCAGCCTGATTCGATCATCGCCCGCATCGCCGCCGCGGACGGCCGTCCGGCCTCGCCGCCGCGCCCGCAGGACAGCACCGCCACCCCGGCGCCCGCACCGGGCAGGGCGTCGTGCAGGGCGGCCGCCGACACCCGGCCGCCCTCGACGACCACCGCGGGCCAGCGCAGCCCCGGCCGATCCTCCAGACCGAGCAGCAGGTCGAGGCCGCCGCCGTGCGGATCGGCATCCACCAACAGCGAGCGGCTCCCGGCCCGACGTGCGGGGCCGGTCAGGGCGATCGCCGCGGCCAGCGTGGATGCCCCGGCGCCCCCACAGCCGCCGACCACGGCGATCACCGAGCCGCCTGCGACGGTGCGGTCGCGCCGCTGCGCAAGCGCTTGGACCAGGGCGGGTTCGTCGGCAGGCAGGACGAGAACGGACTCCGCCCCCACCGCCGCGGCGGCCTGCCATTCGGGCAGGCCGGGCGGGCCCTGGCACACCACATGGACGGCCGACCTGCGCGGCAACGCGTCGGCGGCGCAGGCTAGGGCGGCGGCGGGATCCAGCGCGATCGACGCGGCGCCGTCCCATACCTGTCGGGGAATCGGGAGCACCCGCTCGTCGAGGGCGCGGTCGGCCGCGGCCGCGGCACGGCGCACGCTCAGGGACAGGCCGTCCTCGGCGAGGACCGCGAGGACCGGCCGGACATTCGACGGACGAGGGGCATCCGATGCATGTGGGGGTTCCATACCGACGAGCCTGCGCGACCGGACGGGACCGCAGGCCTGGGATCTCGCCGAATGTGGACAGAATCCGGCCTGGGGATGGATTCCGGTACCCGCGAACCGTTCCGGCGTCGATGTGCCATGCGGAACCGATCGCGCTGTGTGGGAGCGGAGGAGGCCCGAACGAGCCAGAAAATGGAGGAAGACCCCCGCCAGGGGGGGAGGAGGCGGGGGTCTTCAGAGTTCAGCCCCGGGGGGTCGGGCTGAACACACCCAGATCAAGTCCAGGTGATTTTGATACTACACCCGCCGCGATCCGAGTTTGCAAATTCGAATTTCCTGTCGGAGATCCGAAGGTGAACACTGAGAATCGTGCTCGGATCCACGATTCACCCGGGGGCTCTATCCTGGATTCCGTGACCGCAGAGGCGAACAGACAGCCCGGGAACGGCCGGGTCGCGGCGTTCTTCGACCTGGACAAGACCATCATCGCAAAGTCGAGCACGCTGGCGTTCAGCAAGCCCTTTTTCGACCAGGGCCTGATCAATCGACGCTCGGTACTCAAGAGCAGTTACGCCCAGTTCCTCTTCCTGCTCGCCGGCGCCGACCACGACCAGATGGAGCGGATGCGCACCCACCTGACCAATATGTGCGCAGGCTGGGACGTGGAGCAGGTCCGCGCGGTGGTCGCCGAGACGCTGCACGACATAGTGGACCCCCTCGTGTTCGCCGAGGCGGCCGATCTGATCGCCGACCACAAGCTGCGCGGCCACGATGTCATCGTGGTGTCGGCATCCGGCGAGGAGGTGGTGACGCCGATCGCGGACGCCCTCGGAGCCGACCACGCCGCGGCGACCCGGATGGAGGTCAAGGACGGGCGCTTCACCGGCGAGGTCGACTTCTACTGCTACGGCGAGGGCAAGGTCGACGCGATCCGCGAACTGGCGCGGCGGGAGAACTACGATCTCGATCGCAGTTTCGCCTACTCGGATTCGGTGACCGACCTGCCGATGCTCGCCGCGGTCGGCCACCCGACCGCCGTCAACCCGGACCGCGCCCTTCGGAAGGAAGCCGCCGGAAACGGTTGGCCCATACTGACTTTCTCCAACCCGGTGTCCCTCCGCGCCCGCCTCCAGCCACCGTCGAGGACGACCGTCGCGACGACCGCGGCGCTGAGCTTCGGGGCGCTCGCGGCGGGCGCGCTGACGTACGGATTGCTGCGTCGTCGGCGCTGACGGACCCCGAAGACTGGTATCAATCCAGGTGTCCGAACCCCTTGAAGCGAGTGCTGTCACAGGGTACAAAGGAGTTACGGATTGAACGGCAGGCCAAGGTCGCCCCGGAAGAGAAGGATCGGTCTCCCGGCCGCAAAATCCCAGCACGGACACCAGGCACCCACGCGGAGCCGCAAGCCACTATAAGGGCAGCAGCGTTGTGGGCCTGCGTGACTCGAACATTCGGCAGCGAGGACCTTGCACGAGTTGCAGAGGCGAACTGACGATGCTCGAGCCTACGCCGAGGCCGGACACACAACCCACCAAGCACGCTTGGTAACCCGGCGATCCGTGCTAGCGGGCGGCGAAGCCGACGAGAGTCGGCAGCGCCGCTCGCATTGCGTCCGGGGCCGTTGACGCACCGAGCCCAGTGCCGTTGCGCCGCAGACGAAGTCCGTCCCCGATCGGATCAGCCCGCGGCCGCCGCGTCCGCGATCGACGTGGCTTCCCTCGCCCCGGCTTCCATCGCGCCGCAGCACAGGATCACCCAGCTGCCGACACCCTCCGGGGTTCCCGACGCGAAGCCCTTGACACCGTCGCGATACGCCTGCTGCCGCCGCAGCCAACTCACCTCGGGCACACCCAGATTGTGGGGATCCAGCCCGGTCGATGCCGCCACCAGCCGGGACGCGGCCCTGGCGACGATGCCGTCGGCGGTGCCGAACGGGGCCAGCGACAACAACTCCCCGTGCACCACGGCCGCCAGGACCGGTGCGGGCGCCTTCGTTCCACCGGTCACCAACTGCGCGAGACCGTCGAGTCGCTCGGCCACCCCTTGGTCCGTCCGCGGTCGGCCCAACGTGGACTGGTCGGTGACGAGGTCGGCCGCCGCGAGCAGGTGCAGCCGGGCCAGCGCCTGGAGCGGCGCCCGCTGCCAGGTCGGCACCATGATGGTGAGCGCGTCCCCGTCGATGGCCTGAGCCACCCGCAGCGCGCCCGCCAGGATCGGATCACCCTCCTGGCCCTCGGCGGGCAGTTCGGTGCTGCCCCCGTCGATGGACGCCGACGCCCGGGCGGCCCGGATGGCGGCCTCGGCCGCCGTCGTCGGCCAGCCGCGGCGATTGGTCTTGTGCCGGTGCACGTCGCCGAGCGCATCGCGTGCCCGGTCGGCGGCCTCGCGCACGCCGGGTAGGTCCACCAGGGGCTGCAAGGGGTCGTTCACGCTGCTCAACGCTACCCGGCGCCGCTATCGCTCACCCCGCACCCTCGGGGTCGGCCTCCCCGAAGGCGACGCGGCCGTCCTCGTGCACCACAAGACCCGGGTTGTACGCGATCTCCCAGCGGTAACCGTCGGGATCGGTGAAGTACCCGCTGTACCCACCCCACGCCCGCCGGGCGCCCGCCACCAGGACCGTTCCTCCCGCTCGCGCCGCGGTCGCGAGGACGTCGTCGACCTCCCCCTGGCTGCCGACGTTGTGACCGAGCGTGATGGGGGCCCTGCCCTGCTCACCCGCGACAGGCGCCGTCGGGCCTGCCTCCCGAGCCATCTCGTCGACCGACCACAGCGAGAGCACGATGCCGGGCCCGACCTGGAGGAACAGCACCTCGCCCTCGACGTACAACGTCGGCATCCACCCCAGACCCCCGACGTAGAACGCGTGCGATCGAGCCGGATCGACGACGCCGAGGGTGAGCACGCTCAGATGCTGATCCATCCCCCCACTGAACCACGTGCGCGGGCTCGAGCCCGGCCGTTCCACGGCCTCAGACACCCGGCACGAGGTCGCGGCCGGGGATCGCCTCGAGCAGCTTCCTGGTGTAGTCGTGCTGTGGGTTGTCGAACACCTCCACCGTGGTGGCTGCCTCGACCACCCGGCCCTCGCTCATCACCACCACGTCGTCGGCGATCTGCCGCACCACCGCCAGATCGTGCGAGATGAACAGGTACGACAGGCCGAGTTGGGACTGCAGGTCGCCGAGCAGGTCCAGGATCTGCGCCTGCACGAGCACGTCAAGCGCGGAGACCGCCTCGTCGCAGACGAGCACCTCCGGTCGCAGGGCCAGCGCCCGCGCGATCGCCACCCGTTGCCGCTGGCCACCGGAGAGTTCGTTGGGGTACCGCCGCAGCACCGAGCTCGGCAGCGACACCCTCTCGAGCAGGTCGCGCACGATCAGCTCGCGCTCGCCCCTGTCCCCCACGCGGTGGGTGCGCAACGGCTCCTCGAGGGTGCGGTAGATCGAGTACATCGGGTCGAGCGACCCGTAGGGATTCTGGAAGATCGGCTGCACCTGGCGCCGGAACGCGAAGGTGGCCTTCGCGTCGAACTCCGCCAGGTCGCGACCCTCGAACGTGACGGTTCCCGAGGTCGGCTTCATCAGGCCCAGAACCATCTGCGCCACAGTCGATTTACCCGATCCGGACTCCCCGACGATCGCCGTCGTGGTGCCGCGTTCGAGACGGAAGGACACGGTGTCGACCGCCGCGAAGTCGGCGTGCCGCCACGGCGCGCCGCCCCGGATCCTGAACCTCTTGACCAGGTTCGAGGCCACCAGCACGTCACCGCCGACCGTCCCGGTCCCGTCGTCCGCCGCCGCCTGGCCTGCCACCGGGACCGCGCGCGACCGAGCCCGCGCGCGGGCCCTCACGGGCTCGAGTTGCTGCGAGGCCAGGGACGGCGCGGCGGACACCAGTTTCCTGGTGTACTCGTGTCGCGGATCGCGAAGGATCTGGCGGGCGGGCCCGGACTCGACGACCCGGCCGCGGTACATCACCACCAGATGCTCGGCCCGTTCCGCCGCCAGGCCCAGGTCGTGGGTGATCAGCAGCACCGCCGTGCCGAGTTCACCGGTGAGCCCGGCGAGATGGTCGAGGATCTGCCGCTGCACCGTCACGTCGAGGGCGGAGGTCGGCTCGTCCGCGATGAGCAGCTTCGGCCGGCAGGAGAGCCCGATGGCGATGAGCGCACGTTGGCACATACCGCCAGAGAACTCGTGCGGATACTGATCGACCCGACGTCCCGCGTCGGGCATGCCCGCCTCGGCCAGCAGCTCGACGGCCCGCGCCTTTGCCGCCTTCCCCTTCGCGATCCCGTTGGCCGCCAGTGTTTCCGCGATCTGAAAACCTATCTTCCACACGGGGTTCAAGTTCGACATCGGCTCCTGGGGGACCAGCCCGATGCCACGCCCGCGGAGCGTCACCATGTCCGCCTTCGTCGCCCCGACCAGGTCCCGGCCGTCGAAGCGGATCTGTCCCGAGGTGACCTTTCCGGTGCCAGGCAGCAGATCGATGATGGCGTGTGCCACGGTCGACTTGCCCGAGCCCGACTCCCCCACGATCGCCACGGTCTGGCCCGGGTAGGCGGTCAGGCTCACCCCGCGCACCGCGGGTACGGCGTGGCCGCCGGAGCGGAAGTCGACGCTCAGGTCGCGGAGTTCGAGCAGCGGGGGCGGATCGTCGATCATCGTTTCCTCGCTTTGGGATCCAGCGCATCACGCAGGGCGTCGCCGAGCATGATGAAGCCGAGGACCGTCACCGCAAGGGCCGCGGCGGGGTAGAAAATGATCCCCGAACCGGACCGCAGCCTGCTCTGCCCCGTGCTGATGTCCCCGCCCCACGACACCACGCTCGGCGGCAGCCCGATACCCAGGTAGGACAGCGTCGCCTCGGTGACGATGAAGACGCCGAGCCATATCGTCGTCACCACGATCACCGGGCCGATCGCGTTGGGGAGCACGTGCCGCAGCAGGGTGCGGAACCGGGAGACGCCCAACGCCGTCGCCGCGAGCACAAAGTCGTTGCCGCGCACCGAGATGACCGAGCCCCTTGCGATTCTGGCCACGTACGGCCAGGCGAACAGTGCCAGGATCAGCATCACCGTCCAGATGCTCCGGTTCCGGAACAGTTGCATCATCACGATCGCGGCGAGGATCAGCGGGATGCCGAAGAAGACGTCGGTGATCCGGGAGACGATCGCGTCGAGCCTGCCGCCGTAGAAGCCGGCGAGCGCACCGACGGTGCCTCCGATGAGCAGGAAGATCGCGGTCGCGCCGACGCCGGTGAGCACCGAGGCCCGCGCGCCGTACACGGTGCGGGCGAAGATATCGCAGCCCTGCAGGTCGAACCCGAACGGATGCCCGGATCCCGGGCCCCGCATGCTTTTCTCCCCCATACACATTCGGGGGTCCTGACCGGTGAACAGTCCGGGAACGGCAACGACAATGAGGACGAAGAGGATGAGCAGGGTCGAGACGAGGAACATCGGGTTGCGCCGCAGGCCGCGCCAGGCATCGCGCCACATGCTGGTCGGCGGTGAGGCCTCGTCGAGCCGATCGACGCCGAGCACCTCCACCTCATCCGGTCCGGCGACGAAGTAGCCCTGCCCCCCTCGCTCCTCCGGGGATGCGCGATCGGGTGCCGCGGGGAGGTCCGGATCAGGCATAGCGAATCCTCGGGTCGAGCGCGGCATACAGCAGATCCACGAGCAGGTTGGCGACCAGGAACACGACCACCAGCACCGTCACGAAGGACACAACGGTCGGGGCCTCGCCCCGGATCACCGCCTGGTAGATCGTGCCGCCGACGCCGTTGATGTTGAAGATGCCCTCGGTGACGATCGCGCCCGCCATCAGCGCTCCGAGATCGGCACCGAGGAAGGTGACCACCGGGATCAGCGAGTTGCGCAGGATGTGTACCGCCACCACGCGGCGACGACTCAATCCCTTGGCGGTGGCGGTACGGACGTGATCGGCGTCCTTGTTCTCCGCCACGGACGTCCTGGTCAGCCGCAGCACGTACGCGAAGGACACCAGGCCGAGCACGAAGGCGGGCACCAGGAGCCTCGAGAACCCGGCATCGGCACCGACGGTGACCGGGGCGATCCCCCACTTCACGCCGAGGAAGAACTGGGCGAGGAAGCCGATCACGAAGACGGGAACCGCGATGATGAGGAGGCTGAGCACCAGCAGGGTCGCGTCGAACGCCCTTCCCTTGCGCAGGCCGGCGATCACGCCGAAGAAGATGCCGAACACGGCCTCGATGACGATCGCCATGAACGCGAGCCTGATCGTGACCGGGAAGGCCCTGGCCAGCACGTCCCGCACCGGCTGGCCGGAGAACGAGGTGCCGAAGTCGAGGGTGAAGATGCCTTTGAGGTAGAGCAGGTATTGCACGACGAAGGGCCGGTCGAGGTGGTATCGCTCGCGAAGCTGGTCCGCCACCGCGGGGCTGAGCGGCTTGTCGCCCGCGAGCGCCTGGATGGGGTCGCCGGGGATCAGGAACACCATCGCGTAGATGAGCAGCGTCGCCCCGATGAACACGGGGATCATCTGCAGCAGTCTCCGCCCGATGTACCACCCCACCAGGTCACTTCCTTCCGGCCGTGCGGCACGGCGTCAGGACTTCTTGATCGCCTCGTACATGGGCAGGCCGTTCCAGCTGATCTGCACCTCGCTCACCGCCTCGGAGTGTCCGGCGGCCGCGATGTAGTCCCACAGCGGGAGCACGGGCAGGTCACGGAGCAGGATCTCCTGCGCCTGCCCGGCGAGCGCGAAGGACTCCTCCTGTCCGGCTGCGGCCTCGGCCCTGCGGACCAGGTCGTCGAACGCCGGGTTCGAGTAGTCCTCGTCGTTCGAGCCGGCACCGGTCACGAACTGCGGCTCGAGGAACTCGAGGATCGACGGGTAGTCGCCCTGCCAGCCCGACCGGAACGCCGACCCGATGGTCCGGTTCGTGATCTCGGTCCTGATCTGTTGAACGTCGGATACGGCGCGCCGACCGCGTCGATACCGAGCGTGTTCCTGATGCTGTTGGCGGCCGCGTCGACCCACGCCTGGTGTCCGCCGTCGGAGTTGTAGGCGATCTCGAACCGGCCGCTCCACGGGGAGATGGCGTCGGCCTGCGCCCACAGGGCCTTCGCGGCCCCCGCGTCGTACTCGAGCGCCGTGACGCCGGGCAGGTTCGCGTTGAACCCGGGCAGCGAGCTCGCCGTGAAATCGCGCGCCGGCGTGCGCAGGCCCTGGAATATCTGCTGGGTGATCTGCCCGCGGTCGATCGCCCGCGACAGTGCCTGCCTGCGCAGACCACCCTCCGGCCCGGCGAAGTGCGGCAGGTCTCCCGGGATGCCGATCTGCCCGTTCTGCGCGGTCGGGGCCTCGAGGGCGCGGCCACCGAGGTCGGCCCTGAAGGTGCTCAGTGCGCTCTCCGGGACGGTGTCGAGGACGTCGAGGTTGCCGGCCTGCAGATCCGCGTAGGCGGTGTCGAGCGAGCTGTAGAAGACGAAGCTGATGCCGCCGTTGTTCGGGGTCCGGTTGCCCCGGTAGTCGGGGTTCGGCACCAGGTCCAGCTTGACGTTGTGCTGCCACGCGTCGCCGTCCGCGAACTCGTAGGGGCCGTTTCCGACCGGCCGCTGACCGAATGCCGCCATGTCGAGGAACGCCACCTCGGGCAGCGGATAGAACGGTGTGAAGCCGAGCCGCAGCCGGAAGTCCGCGGTCGGCTGCTTGAGGTCGACGGTGAAGGTGGTGTCGTCGACGATCTTGAGCCCGGACATCGTCTGCGCGGTCGGCGGGCCGGCTGCGACCTCGTCGTAGCCGACGATCGGCTCGAAGAAACTGGACTGCAGCTGGGCGTTCGTCGAGAGGGCGCCGTAGTTCCAGGCGTCGACGAACGACTTCGCGGTGACCGCTGTCCCGTCGGTGAACGTCCAGCCGGGTTCGATCTTGATCACGAACGACTTCGAATCCGTGGTCTCGATCGACTGGGCCACCTCGTGCTGGATGTTCCCCCGCGCGTCGTAGGACTCCAGTCCGGCGAAGAGACGGTCGACGATGCGTCCGCCGCCGTTCTCGTTCGTGTTGGTCGGGATCAGCGGGTTCTGGGGTTCGCTGCCGTTGGCCGTGACCATGTCGCTGCCGCCGCCGGAGGTCGATGAGCACGCGGACAGCACCAGCGCCCCGGACAGCGCGAGCGCTGTCAGTGCGGTCAACCTGTGGAACTTCAAGAGTCGCCTCCTGTTCGTTCACACCGAGACGCCGACGTCGACCGCGCCGGGTGGGCGCGGCGCGCACGCGGCCGACCGTGGATGCCGCGAAGAGTAACCACCGGGCGTCCGGGTGTCTGGCGATTGTCTCGGTCGGGACCAAGTCGTCGGGCAATCGCAACGCCTCGGATACCTGGCGGAACGATCTGTCACCGCGCGATCGCGCGCGGCCTGTCCCCCCGTCAGGACCGTTCGTCGCCCACCTCGACCGTCGGTCGCGCGGAGACGACCGATCGCCGCAGATCCGAGGGTTGCAAGCGCCTGCAACGATGCGCCCACCGGGACATGTGACTACCCTCACAAAGGCGCGAACAGCGCCCAAGGATCACCGAAAGAGGGCACGGGCGACATGACCAGTACCGCCGATACCAACGCAGCCGAGCACGCGACGAGCTACCCGCCGAGCGCGGAGTTCGTCGCGACCGCGAATGCCGGGCCGGAACTCCAGGCCGCAGCGGATGCCGACCGGCTGGGGTTCTGGGCCGACCAGGCTTCGCGTCTGCACTGGCACGAGCCGTGGAGCCAGGTCCTGGACTGGTCCGACGCCCCGGTCGCCAAGTGGTTCGTCGGCGGCAAGCTCAATGTCGCGTACAACTGCGTCGACCGGCACGTCCAGGGCGGCCACGGCGACCAGGTCGCCATCCACTGGGAGGGCGAGCCGGGCGACAGCCGCGACGTCACCTACAACGACCTGCTCGCCGAGGTGAGCAGGGCCGCAAACACTTTCACCGAGCTCGGCCTCGTGGCAGGCGACCGCGTCGCCATCTACATGCCGATGGTGCCCGAGGCGATCGTCTCGATGCTGGCCTGCGCCCGGCTCGGCCTGACCCATTCGGTGGTCTTCGCCGGTTTCTCCGCGTCCGCGCTGCGGTCGCGGATCGACGACGCCGAGGCCAAGCTAGTCATCACCACCGACGGCCAGTGGCGCCGCGGCCAGGCCGCCCCCCTCAAGACCGCCGTGGACACCGCGGTCGACGGAGCGGAGTCCGTCCAGAACGTGCTGGTGGTCAAGCGCACCGACATCGACGTCGAGTGGACCGAGGGCCGCGACCTCTGGTGGCACGAGACGGTGGCCACGGCCTCGCCCGAGCACGAGGCACAGGCCTTCGACGCCGAGCACCCGCTGTTCATCCTCTACACCTCCGGCACCACGGGTAAGCCCAAGGGCATCATCCACACCTCCGGCGGCTACCTCACCCAGGCGTCGTACACCCACCACAACGTCTTCGACCACAAGGCGGGCAAGGACGTCTACTGGTGCACCGCCGACATCGGCTGGGTGACCGGACACAGCTACATCGTCTACGGGCCGCTGTCGAACCGGACCACGCAGGTGGTCTACGAGGGCACCCCGAACTCCCCTGACGAGCACCGGCACTTCAACATCATCGAAAAGTACGGCGTCAGTATCTATTACACGGCACCGACGCTGGTCCGTACCTTCATGAAGTGGGGCCGCGAGATCCCCGACGCGCACGACCTGTCCTCGCTGCGGTTGCTGGGCAGCGTCGGCGAACCGATCAACCCCGAGGCGTGGCGCTGGTTCCGTGACGTGATCGGCGGCGGGCGCTGCCCGATCGTGGACACCTGGTGGCAGACCGAGACCGGCGCCATCATGATCTCCCCGCTGCCCGGCGTCACGGCCACCAAGCCGGGCTCCGCGATGGCGCCGCTGCCGGGCATCTCCGCGAAGATCGTCGACGACGACGCCAAGCCGCTCGGCGCGGGAGGCAACGGCTACCTGGTGCTCGACCAGCCGTGGCCGTCGATGCTGCGCGGCATCTGGGGTGACATGGAGCGCTTCAAGGACACCTACTGGTCCCGGTACGCCGTGGAGGGCTGGTACTTCGCCGGGGACGGCGCCCGCTACGACGAGGACGGCGACCTCTGGGTGCTCGGCCGGGTGGACGACGTCATGAACGTCTCCGGCCACCGGATCTCCACCTCCGAGGTCGAGTCAGCGCTGGTCGGCCACCACAGCGTCGCCGAGGCCGCGGTGGTCGGCGCGGCCGACGAGACCACCGGCCAGGGCATCGTCGCCTTCGTGATCCTGCGGGAGGGGGCCGAGAACACGGGCGAGACCCTGATCGCCGAGCTCAAGGTCCAGGTGTCGACGGAGATCAGCCCGATCGCCCGGCCGCGCCAGATCACCATCGTCCCCGAGCTGCCGAAGACCAGGAGCGGCAAGATCATGCGGCGACTGCTCCGCGACGTCGCCGAGGGCCGCGATCTGGGTGACACCTCGACGCTGGTCGACCCCAAGGTGTTCGACGCGATCCGGGGCAAGTAGCCCTTCACCGCCTCACCACCGACGGTGCCCCCGTGCGACTTGTTCGCACGGGGGCACCGTCGTCTCCGGTGTGTGGCCCCGCCGGCGGCCGCCGCGCACCTTCCCGGCCGTGCCGGATTGGCCTACCATGGGTCCGTCAGCGATGGCCCACAGTCCCATTCATGACGAGTGCCGAGCCGAGTGACGCTCACGGGTTAGCCGCGGGTCCGAGCTCGAACGGAGACCGTCATGCCCGATCGGCATCGGCGAACGAGGTTCGCCGCCATACTCGTGCTGCTGCTCGCGGCGCTCATCGGCTCCCCCGCCGTCGCGCTGGGCGACCAGGACTCCCCCGAACGTCCCGTGCCGAGCCAGGAGCAACGCGCGGCCGCGCTCGTCACCCCGTCCGTCGTCCTGGTCAAGGCGGAGGCCAGGGGCTGGGTCCGCTTTCCCGACGGCCCGCCGATCAAGGTCGACCCATTCGTAACAGGCTGGCGCTGTAGCGGATTCGTCGTCAACCCGGATGGCTGGGTGGCCACGGCAGGCCACTGCGCCGAGGGCGCCCGCGAGGCACTCCTGCGTACCGCCGTCGACTGGGCGGTCCACGTGATCCCCACCCTCGATCCCGCGCTCGTGACCGAGACCGCCCAAGCGAACTGGCGGGTCGAGGGTGACGAGCCGGGCTCGCCCCCCTCGCTTGCCATGACCGTGATCGCCGGTGGGACCGCCGACGGCGAGGCACTGGGCGCGGAGGTCGCCGGCCTGGTGCCGCTCACCGAGGGGGACGTCGCGCTGCTCAAGGTCCAGCGGGGCGGCCTGGCCGCCGCGGAGCTGAGCACCGACACCGGCGTCGACCTCGGCACCCCGGTGGTGTCGGCCGGTTTCCCCGGCACCACCGACACCGCGGCCGAACCGACGCTGCGACCGGTGGTCGCGGGCGGCGAGATCAACGCCAAGAAGGCCACGGGGACGGTCCCCGTCTACCAGACCGACGCGGAGGTGTCCGAGGCCATGAGCGGAGGCCCCACCGCAGACCTCAAGGGAGTGGCGATCGGGGTGAACAGCGTCGGAATCCACGGGCAGACACAGCCGTTCGCCTTCGTCGCCCCGGCCCGCGGCCTCACGGACCTGATGCGGGAGAAGGGCGTCACCCCGGCACTCGGTCCGGCCGACACCGCCTACCGCGCGGGGGTCGAGCACTACTCCGACGGGAACTACACCGCCGCCATCGCCGACTTCGACCAGGTGCTGTCCCTCGCACCCGGCTATCCGGGGGCTGCGGACCTCCGGACCAGCGCCGAACAGGAGCGGGATCGGTACGGCGACGCGGCGCCGTCGGACTCGGGCCCCAACTGGTACCTGCTCGGCGCCCTTGCGGTGCTGCTCGCGGTGGGTGCGGGCGCGGTGGTGGTGATCCGGCGGGCGGATCAGGCCTAGAGCTCGGCCCCGCGCTGATCGAGCTCGGGCGCGTCCAGCGAGGCGTCCTTGGTCTCGCGCATCACCAGCAGCGCGATGAACGTCAGGGCGCTCGCCGCCAGCAGGTAGATGCCAACCCACCCGACGCCGTAGCTGGTCGCGAGCCAGGTCGCGATGAACGGCGCGACCGCCGCACCCAGGATGCTCGCCGTGTTGTAGGCGATGCCCGAGCCGGTGTAGCGCACATTGGTCGGGAACAGCTCCGGCAGCACCGCGCTCATCGGACCGAAGGTGAAGCCCATCAACACCATTCCGATGATGAGGAAGACCAGCATGCGGGCGTCGGTCATTTTCTCGGGGTCCAGGGTCACCGAGAAGGTCAGCCCGAAGACCATGATCGCGCCGGTGGTGACCAGCAGGGTGATGCGCCGCCCGTACCGGTCCGCGAGCCAGCCTGTGACGGGCACGCCCGCCGCGAAGAACAGCACGGCGATCAGCTGCAGCACAAGGAAATCCGAGTACTTGAAGCCGAGACCCGTGCCCCCGGCGGCAACGGTCTTGCCGGTGCCGTAGCTCAGCACCCAGGTGGTCATGATGTAGAAGAGGGTGTAGGTCGCGAGCATCACGAAGGTGCCGATGATCAGCTGGCGCCAGCTCGTCTTGAACACCGTGGCCAGCGGGGTCTTGACCTTCTCGCCGCGCTCGACCGCGCGCGCGAACACCGGGGTCTCCTCCAGCTTGAGCCGGACGTACAGGCCGATGATCACCATGATCGCGCTGAGCAGGAACGGGATTCGCCATCCCCAGGTCAGGAAGGCGCTGTCCAGATCGGGGTTGGCGTTGTCGTGGCCCATGAACAGGGTGATGATCAGGAACAGGCCGTTGGCCAGGAAGAACCCGATCGGCGCACCGAGCTGGGGCCACATCGCCGCCCATGCCCGCTTGCCGGACTTCGCCGTCTCGGTCGCGAGCAGCGCCGCGCCGGACCATTCGCCACCGAGCCCGAGGCCCTGGCAGAAGCGCATCAGGGCCAGCAACGCCGGGGCGATCAGCCCGACCGAGTGGTACGTCGGGAGCAGGCCGATGACGAACGTCGCGATGCCCATGGTGAGCAGCGATCCGACCAGGGTGGCCTTGCGGCCGATCCGGTCGCCGTAGTGGCCGAACACGATCGAGCCGAGCGGACGGGCGACGAACGCGAGACCGAACGTGGCCAGCGAGGCCAGCAACGCGGTGGTGCCGTTCCCCTTGGGGAAGAACAGGTGCGGGAAGACCGAGACGGCCGCTGTCGCATAGATGTAGAAGTCGTAGAACTCGATCGAGGTACCGATCATGCTGGCCACCACGATCCGACTGCGGGGCACCGCATCCTTCGCGGCGACCGCCTCGTCGACCAGCACGTCCGGGGCTTTGCTCATCCGATTCTCCTGCACACCTGTTCCACGGAATGGACATCCGCCGCCCAAACCTCAGGAAGCAGATCACCCCCGCCGTTTCCGGGGCAATCCAGCGCGAGGTGTTTGCGCCGAGCGGTATCAAGATCGCGTTAAGCTGCTAGCGGAGCGCCGGGAAGTCTGGTCGGCACATGGCACACCTGTACGCCCGCGACCATCTGGAGAAGCCTGACGTGATCCAACCGCTCCGCTCCGAACTGACCCGGTATCTGCGCACGGAGACCGTCGGCGGGTCGATCCTGCTCGTGGCGGCCGCCGTCGCCGTCATCTGGGCGAACTCCCCGTGGGCCGACGCATATACCGCCCTGCGGGACTGGCAGGTCGGGCCGAGCGCGATCCACCTGAACCTGAGCCTGAACACCTGGGCCCAGGACGGCCTGCTGGCGGTGTTCTTCTTCGTCGCCGGCCTCGAACTCAAACGCGAACTGGTCGTCGGCGAGCTGGCCGACCGCAAGAAGGCCCTGCTGCCGATCATCGCGGCGGTCGGCGGCGTGATCCTGCCCGCGCTGATCGCGCTCACGGTCGGCTGGGGCACCCCCGGCATCGAGCAGGCCTGGGCCATCCCGGTCGCCACCGACATCGCCTTCGCCCTCGGCGTGCTCGCGCTGACCGGATCGAGGATCCCGGCCAGCGCCAGGGTGTTCCTGCTCAGCCTCGCGGTCGTCGACGACCTGCTCGCCATCATCATCATCGCCGCGCTGTTCACCACCTCGATCGCGATGCTGTGGCTGCTCGGTGCGGTCGCCTGCCTGGCCGCCTACGCGTACGCGCAGCACCGGAGGATCACCACCCCGCTGCTGTACGTCCCGCTGGCGCTGCTCGCCTGGTACTCGATGCACGAGGCGGGCATCCACGCCACCCTCGCCGGCGTCGCCCTCGGCTTGCTGACCAGGGTGCGCAGGGACCCGGGCGAGGCGGAGGCCCCCGCGACCCGGCTCGAGCACCGGATCCAGCCGTTCTCCGCCGGGTTCTGCGTGCCGGTGTTCGCCCTGTTCGCCTCGGGGGTCCCGCTGGGCCGCGAGGTCCTCGAGTCGATGTTCACCGACCGCATCGCACTGGCGATCATCCTCGGCCTGCTCGTCGGCAAGACCGTCGGCATCTTCGGCGTCTCGTGGGTCGCGGTCCGGCTGGGCCTGGCCACGAAGCCGGGAAACCTCGGCTTCCGCGACATGTTCGCGCTGTCGGTGCTCGGCGCGATCGGGTTCACCGTTAGCCTTCTGGTGGCCGAACTCGCGCTCGAAGGAGCCGAGGCGGAGACGGCGAAGGCTGCGGTCCTGTTGACCTCGCTGACGGCGTCACTGATCGGCTCGGCGCTACTGTTGCGCCGGGGGCGCGTCCACCATGCGCGCGCCAACGCGGCCGGTTCCGCGACCGGTCAGAAACGACCACACTCCGGCGAGCCGGAGGACGACACACTCCGGCGAGCCGGACGACGACACACTGGAGGGGCGCAGACGTGAGCATCAGTGACCGCAACGGCGACAGGTACGACCGGCTGACCGGGGACGGGGTGCCGAACACCATCACGTCGATCCCGCTCACCGATGTCGATGCGCACGCCCCCGGCACCGCCAGCATCGGGAACCTGGTCAAGGACGCGACCACGCAGGTCTCCACCCTGGTCCGCGCCGAGGTGGCGCTCGCCAAGGCCGAGGTGACCAGCGAGGTCAAGAAGGGCCTGCAGGGCTCGCTGTTCTTCATCCTCGCCCTCACCGTCCTGCTGTTCAGCTCCTTCTTCTTTTTCTTCTTCCTCGCCGAGACCCTCGCCGTCTGGACGCCGCGCTGGCTCGCGTTCCTGATCGTGTTCCTGCTGATGGTGGTCGCCACCGCGGTGCTGGCGCTGTTCGGCTACCTGCGGGTCCGCAAGCTCCGGGCCCCGGAGAAGACCATCGACTCGCTCCGCCAGGCCGCGACGGTGCTGCCGAACGCCGCGGAATCGAGCTACAAGCACGGCGACTACACGCCGGGCGAGTACGCCCGCCGGACCGCCCCCTAGCGCCGGCGTCGAACCGAGAGCATCACCCTTCCCGTGACCTACCCGGATCCCTCCACAGTCCGATTCGACGGCCCGTGGCAGCACCGCGACGTGCACGCCAACGGCATCCGCTTCCATGCGGTCGATGCGGGCCCGTCCGACCCCGGCGCACCGCTGGTCGTCCTGCTGCACGGATTCGCCGACTTCTGGTGGTCCTGGCGCCACCAGCTGACGGCCCTCGCGGACGCCGGCTACCGCGCGGTCGCGTTGGACCTGCGCGGCTACGGGGACAGCGACAAGCCGCCGCGCGGATACGACGGCTGGACCCTGGCCGGTGACGTCGCCGGGCTGATCCGCGCCCTCGGCCACACCGAGGCCACGCTCGTCGGCCACGCCGACGGCGGCCTGGTGTGCTGGGCGACGGCGGTGCTGCATCCCCGGCTGGTCCGGTCGATCGCCCTCGTCAGCTCGCCGCATCCGATCGCGCTCAAGCGGTCAGTGCTGGCCGACAGGGCCCAGCGGTCCGCCTTCCTGCCCGCGTTCCTGCGCTGCCAGCTGCCGTGGCGGCCCGAGCGAGTGTTGACCAGGGACGACGGCGCCGAGGTCGAGCGGCTGTTGCGCGGGCGGTCCGGTCCGGAATGGCCGCAGACCGAGGAGTTCGCGGAGGTGGTCGAGCGCGCCAGGTCCGCGGTCCAGATCCCTGGCGCCGCGCACTGTTCGCTGGAATACCAGCGCTGGGCGTTCCGCAGCCAGTGGCGACCGGACGGCCGCCGGTTCATGAAGGCGATGAACCAGGTGATGACCATCCCGGTGCTGCAGATCCACGGGGACCAGGACCCCTACGTGCTGGCCGCCGCCCTGCGCCGGGACACCCGATGGGCCCCGGGGCGACGCCTGCACACCGTCGCGGGCGCAGGCCACTTCGCCCACCAGGAGCGACCCGCCGAGGTGACCGCCGCGCTGACGGAGTTCCTCACCCGCTGACGCCTGTGAGTCCTTCTGGCCCGCACGTGGGCCAAAAGGACTCACGGGCGGCGAAGCCGCTAGAGGATGCAGCCGCCCGTGTTGACCGCGCTGCTCGCCGCGGAGGCCGCAGACAGCTGGCGCGAGACCTCCTCGGCGGTGAGCACGAAGCCGGTGTCGCTGTTGTCGACGGCGGCGCCGAACACCACGCCGAGGACCCGACCCTGCTCGTCGACGAGCGGCCCGCCGGAATTGCCCTGGCGGATCGAACCGCGCACCGTGTACACCTCGCGCTCGACCTCGGCGGCGCGGTAGATGTCGGGGCCGGTCAGGTCCAGGGTCTCGCGCACCCGGGCCGCGCTGGCCGTGTACGGACCGCCACCCGGGTAACCGAGGACGATCGCGCTGTCCCCGCTCCCGGCCGGCTCGGGCGCGAACGGCAGCACCGGGGCCCGCAGGCCGGGCACCGCCAGAACCGCGACATCCACGGCCGGATCGAAGAGCACCACCTCGGCGTCGAGCGGCCCGTCCGCTGTGTCCACCGAGACCCCGGTCGTCCCCGCGACGACGTGCGCGTTGGTCATGACGCGCTCCGGCGACACCACGAAACCGGACCCCTCGAGCGCGCGCTGGCAGCTCGGTGCCACCCCGCGCACCCGCAGCACGCTGGTCTGCAGTCGCTGCGCCACGGGACTGCGCAGCACGCCGGGGTCGGGCGCGTCGACGACGGCGATCGGGGTGCGGCCGAACGGACCGATCACATCGGGCAGGCCTGAGGTGTCCAGCAGCGCCGAGAACTCGTCCGGCAGCCTGCGCATCCAGCTCGGGGCGTACTCGTCCACCTGCGTCAGGACCCGCGACCCGCGCACCGCGCTGGCGACCTCCGGTTGCGAGGACGCGGTCAGCGGGATGGCCAGCAGCCACGCGGCGACCAGGACGGCGGTGCATTGCAGGCCTGCGCCGATGACGCTGTCCACCGACCGCGCGACCGGGCTGTGCATGCCGCCCCTCGCGGCGCGGCCGAGCACCATGCCCGCGACCTCGCCGACGACCACCAGCACGACGATCAGGGTGATGCCCGCGAGCACGCGCATCCGACCCTCGTCGACGTGCACCAGCACGTGCGGCGCGATCAGGATCCCCGCGACCGCACCGAGCACAACGCCGAAGAAGGCGAGCGCGGACGCGACCGCCCCGTGCCGCCACCCTGACGTCGCCGCCAGGATGGCGATCGCGAGGATCGCGAGGTCGATCCAGGCTGAACCGGTCATCGGTCGTGTACCTCCACGATCCCCGCGTCCACCTCGGCCAGCGCGACCTCGAGGTCGCGGATGTCCGATCGGTCCCACTCGATCTCCCAGCCGGAGATCGCGATCAGCCCGGCCAGCACGCCCGCGGTGAAGCCCCACACGAGCATGTCGTCGACGAGGAACGCCGGGCCCTGGTAGCCGAGCCGGTGCCGGACCTGAAAACGGTTGTCCGGGTCGAGCAGGGTGCGCATCGGCACCCTGGCCACCCGCTCGGTCTCGGCGAGGTCCACCGCCCGGACCGGGGTCGGGCGGTCCCAGTACCCGATCACCGGCGTGACGTCGAAGCCCGAGGGCGGGACGAAAATTCCAGGGAGCACCGCGAGGGTGCGCACCCCGGCCGGGTCGAGCCCGGTCTCCTCTTCCGCCTCCCGCAGCGCGGTCCCGACGGGCCCGTCGTCCCCCGGATCGCTGGCGCCGCCGGGAAAGGCGATCTGGCCGCCGTGCTGGCGCAGGGTGGAGGCGCGCTGGAGCAGCAGCAGGTCGGCGTCCTCGGGCAGGCCACCGACCGCGATGGGATCGGCCTCGGGGGACCCGCCGAAGAGCACGAGCACCGCTGCCTCGCGCGCCGCCACGCCGCTCGGCGCCCGCCGCAGCAACACGGGGTTGACGGAGTTGGATTCCGACGGCGGCAGCGTCGAGACCCGACGCAGCCATTCTGGCGGCAGGTGGTTGGTCTCGCTCACGCGCTCACGCCCAGCTTCTCGCGCACCGCGTCGGCGATCTGGTCGGCGCTCTCGAACGGCACCGGCAGGACCCCGGCCACGGTGCCGTCGGCCCGGACCAACACGGTCACGGGCAGCACGTTCGGAGCCCCGACGGCCGCGGCGATCTTGCCCGTGCCGTCCTGGACCCCCGGCAGGTGCACGCCGAACTCGGTCAGGGCGGACAACGCATTCCCTTCCTTCGGGTCCTGGTGGACGGTCAGCACGGTGACGGCGTCTCCCGCGCGCTGCGAATACTCCTGCAGGGCGGGCAGTTCCCTTGCGCAGGGCCCACACCAGTAGGCCCAGAGGTTGACCAGCGCGGGCTTGCCAGCCAGCGCGGCACCGACGTCGATCCTGCCACCGTCGGAGAGGCACTCGAGCCCGATCCCGGCCAGCGGTCCGGCCGGGACCGCACCGGGCGTGGGAGCCGGGCAGGCGCTCAGGGCCGCTTCGGCGCGCACCCCGGCCAGCGCCTCGGGGGTGTCGCCCGCCGCCCGCTCCTGCGGCGCAGCGGTGGGGACGCCGTAGTCGGCGTAGCTGCGCGAGCCGGTCTCCTCCGAGTCGCCGCGCGGCCAGATCGCGACGATCAGGGCCGCCACCACCACGAGCGCGGCCAGGCTCCATCGGCCGGTGTTCGACAATCGCACGTTCAGCTCACCGACCCGCCAGCTCGAGCAGATGTTCGGTCTCGGGGCCCTTCACCAGCGCGGCCGCCGCCACCGGATCGGTGACTCCGATCCCGTAGGAGGGACAGTCCTTGGCCAGCAGGCACACCCCGCAGGCCGGCTTCTTCGCATGGCAGACCCGGCGGCCGTGGAAGATCACCCGGTGCGAGAGGTCGGTCCACTCCTTGCGCGGGATGAGTTCGCCGACCGCGCGCTCGACCTTCACCGGGTCCTCCTCCTGCGTCCACCCCCACCGCCGGACCAGCCTGCCGAAGTGGGTGTCGACGGTGATCCCCGGCACACCGAACGCGTTCCCGAGCACCACGTTGGCCGTCTTCCTGCCGAAGCCGGGCAGCGTCACCAAACTCTTCAGGTCGCCGGGGACCTCGCCGTCGAACCGTTCGAGCAACGCCTGCCCTAGCCCGATGATCGAGTTCGCCTTGTTCCGGTAGAAGCCGGTGCTCCTGATGTACTCCTCGAGCTCCGCTCGGTCCGCCTCGGCGTAGTCGCGGGCGGTGCGGTAGCGGGCGAATAGTGCTGGCGTCACCTGGTTAACCCGCACGTCAGTGCACTGTGCGGACAAAATGGTCGCCACCGACAGCTCGAGCGGTGTGGTGAAGTCGAGTTCGCAGTAGACGTGCGGGAACGCCACGGTCAGCGTGCGGTACATCCGGCGTGCCCGGCGCACGAGGCCGAGCCGGGTCTCCTCCTTCGCCGGTCGCACGGTCGGCGCCGCCCCACGCGGGGCCGGGGTCTGCGATGCGGTGGTGGACACCGGACCAACTCTACGGACGGTGCCAAACGGAACTGGACATCGTTTCGCTTCTGAGACAAACGCCGTGTTTACTACCCGGTATGCAAGGACTGGCTGTGGTGCTCTTCCCAGTGCTGCTCATTCTTTTTGCACTGGCAATGGAGCGGGTGGAGTTCCGGCTGCGCCGGCTGACCGTGCGCGAGCAGGAGGTCCAGGAGTTCCTGGACAAGGCGAGTCATGCCGACGTCGCCACCCTGGCCAACGAGGGCCTTCCCCGGGCGCTCGCCCGGTTCCACCTCCGCCGCAAGCGCGGCGCCGAGGACGAGGACGACGACGAATCGCAGGCGCAGGCGCAGGAACAGCGCGCCAGCTGACCCCTTCCGGAGTGTCGGACCCTGTTCGGCGTGCGACGCGTGGCGTCGGTCACTAGTCTTCGACGTCGGGACGATAGACTTCCATCGAGTACTCAACGATAGGTCGACGCGAACGTGCGTCGATCACGTCGGGGGAGACCACACGATGGCGTCCCCCAACGACCCGAAGAAGGAGCACACGTGGACGAGATCCTGGCCAGAGCCGGAATCTTCCAGGGAGTCGAACCGTCGGCGGTGGCCGCGCTGGTCAAGCAGCTGCAGCCGGTCGATTTCCCTCGCGGGCACGTGATCTTCAACGAGGGCGAGCCCGGTGATCGGCTGTACATCATCGTGTCCGGCAAGGTGAAGCTCGGACGCCGCTCCCCCGACGGTCGCGAGAACCTGCTGACCATCATGGGCCCCTCCGACATGTTCGGTGAGCTCTCGATCTTCGACCCGGGCCCCCGCACCTCCACCGCAACCACGGTGACCGAGGTCCGCGCCGTGCAGATGGACCGCGACGCCCTGAAGTCGTGGATCGATCAGCGCCCCGAGATCGCGGAGCAGCTGCTGCGCGTGTTGGCCCGTCGCCTGCGCCGCACCAACAACAACCTCGCGGACCTGATCTTCACCGACGTCCCCGGCCGTGTCGCCAAGGCGCTGCTGCAGCTCGCCCAGCGCTTCGGCACCCAGGAGGCCGGGTCGCTGCGCGTGACGCACGACCTCACCCAGGAAGAGATCGCCCAGCTGGTCGGCGCCTCCCGCGAGACCGTGAACAAGGCGCTCGCCGACTTCGCGCACCGTGGCTGGCTGCGGCTCGAGGGCAAGAGCGTGCTGATCTCCGACTCGGAGCGCCTGGCCCGCCGCGCGCGGTAACCCACAGCGACAACAAATCGGCCATCCCGTCATGCGGGGTGGCCGATTTTGCGTTGCGGCCCCTTCATATAGGCGCAAGGGCATATCCGAGAGCGGAATTCGCATTCGACAGGCATATGACCGAGACCGCAGTATCGAGGGATGAGATCCGTTGCAGCACGGGCATCCCGGAATGGGCATCCGATGTCCGATCCGCAGACCGACGTCGAGTACAACGTCCGGAACACCGTCTCGCCGGAGCTCTTCGACGAGATCATCGGCGAGTACCTGGCCCGATCCGAGAGCGCGGTCCAGGGCCTGCGCGGATTCACCGATATCTACTACGACCCGCACAGCCAGCAGAAACTGGACGTGTGGGGAACCTCCGACGAGCCGAGGCCGGTGTTCGTCGCCATCCACGGCGGCTACTGGCGGGCCCTGTCCCGACACCACACGGCCTTCATGGCGCGCGCCCTCGACACCGAGGGCATCGCCACCGTCACCGTCGACTACGGCCTCGCGCCGGAGACGCCACTCGAGGAGATCGTCCGCCAGGTCCGAGCGGCGGTCGCATGGGTCTACCACCACGGCGCCGACCATGGGCTCGACCCCGATCGGATCGTCGTCGGCGGCAGCTCCGCAGGAGGGCACCTCACCGGCACCCTCATGGTCCCTGGCTGGCAGCAACCGCTCGGCCTACCCGAGAACGTCGTGCGTGGCGCCATGCCGATCAGCGGACTGTTCGACCTCCGCCCGCTCGTCGACTCGTTCGCGAACGAATGGCTCGGGCTCGACATCGAGCGAGCGCGTGCGCTGAGCCCACTGCTACTCGCTGACGGACCCGGACCGACGGCCGTGATCGCGGTTGCGGACCGCGACGGCGCCGGGTTCCGCACGCAGACCGAGCGGTTCCACGACGCCTGGGCCGAACACTCCCCCTGCGCCCTGCTCGTCGTTCCCGATCGCAACCACTACGACATCTTTCTCGATCTGGCCGACCCCACGACCACGCTCAACCGCGCCCTCGTCCGGATGATCAACGGGCTCGCGGAGCGGCACCCCGCCGCCCACGCCCTGCCATAGCCGAAAGGGCATAGCGCGGACCGAGAACTGTCGCATCCAGCTATTGCCAGGGGTCCAGATCCCGATAGGCTCGGCCGCATGGACATGCCCAAACTGCTCGACGGGCGGCTGAAGCTGCGACACCTCGTGCTCGTCGATGCGCTGACGAAGCAGGGCAGCGTGGTCGGTGCCGCCGCGGCGCTCCACGTGACCCAACCGGTGGCCACCCGCAGCCTGCACGACCTGGAGTCGATCCTCGGCGTGGAGCTGTACGAGCGGGGCCCGCGCGGCATCACCCCGACGATCTTCGGCGAGGCCTTCACCGCACACGCGAGAGCCGTCATCGCCCAGCTGACACTGGCAGGCAGGCACGTCGTCGAGCTGGCCGAAGCGGATCGCGGGACCGTGGTGGTCGGCACCCACCTGGCCGGTTCGAACGTCCTGCTCCCCGGCGCGATCGCGCGACTGAAGGTGGAGCGGCCCCTGCTCACGGTGATCGTGCGCGAGGGCACCCCCGAGACCCTGCTCGTCGAGCTCGAGGCCGGCCGGGTCGACCTGATCGTCGGCCGGCTCACCTCCCCCACCGACCAGTCCGCCATCCGCGACACCCTCTACGAGGAATCGGTGGAACTCGTCACCCGCGCCCGCCATCCGCTGGCCGAGCTCGACAGCCTGACGCTCGCCGACCTGGCCGACTACCCCTGGATCCTGCCCGGCACCGAGACCTCGCTGCGCCGCGAGCTGGAGGAGTTCTTCGCCAGGAACAGCATGCCCCTGCCCGCGAACCGGGTCGAGGCCACCTCGTTCCTCACCGTCCGCCAGCTGCTCATCGAGACCGACATGATCGCCGTGCTGCCGAGCCTGATCCCGCGCGACGACGCCCGGCTGACCACGCTCCCGGTGGCGCTGGATCCGATCGGGCACAGCGTCGGGATCACCCTCTCCCCCGGCCGCACCCTCAGCCCGTCCGCCGAGGCACTGGTGGGCAATCTGCGCCGGATCGCCGCGGAGATCGCCCCGGCCCGTCGGTGAGCTCGGCGCCAACGCGCCGACCCGCGACGAGCCGCCCACCCGTCGGGGTGAGCGGCTCGCCGAGAGTGCGATGACTCGCCGGCCCTACGCGTGCGCGTGCTCCTGGGCGGCCGCGGCCTGCGGCCCGCGCGACGTCGACGGCACGAGCCGGAACAGCGCGATCGCACCCGCAAGGCTGATCGAGCAGATGATCACCAGGTACCAGGTGACGCCGACCGAGGATCCCGTCGCGTTCAGCAGCGCCGTCGAGATCATCGGTGCGAGGCCGCCACCGAGGATGGCTGCGGTCTGCAGGATCAGCGACGAGCCCGAATAGCGCACCCGCGCCGGGAAGGTGTCCGCGATGATGCTGCCCTGCACGCAGTGCGTGACGGGGACGATCAGGCCCATGCCGAGGAACGCGATGACCGCGAGCACCGGGTTCTCGGTGTTGAGCAGCGGGAGGAACGCGATGCACCACAGCAGGATCGCCGCCGATCCGGCGATGAACATCGTCCGCCTGCCGTAGCGGTCCGCGACCATCGTCCAGAACGGGATGCTCGCGAACCACAGCACGGCCGCCGCGGTCACGCACAGCACCAGGAACTGCTTGTCGTATCCGAGGTGCTGGGTGCCGTAGGACAGGGTGAACACCATGAAGGCGTACGCGACCGCGGAGTTGGCCACCACCGCGAGCAGGGTCAGGGAGAGTCGAGGGAACCCGACCTTCAGCGACTCCCGCAGCGGGAAACGGACCACATCACCCTTCTCGAGAACCCCTGCGAACGAGGGTGATTCCGTCACCCGAAGCCTGATCACCAGGCCGATCGCGACGAGCACGAAGCTCAGCAGGAAGGGGATACGCCAGCCCCACGACGCGAAGGCCTCGTCCGGGAGCACCGCGTTCGTGGTCAGGAAGATGGCGTTGGCGAGCACGAGACCGGCAGGCGTCCCCATCTGCGGGAAGCCGGCGTAGAGGTTCTTCTTGCCCTCGGGCGCGTGCTCCATCGACATCAGAGTGGCGCCCGCGCCCTCCCCGCCGAGGCCGATGCCCTGCACGATCCGCAGCGCCACCAGCAGCACCGGGGCCCAGAACCCGATCGCGTCGTAGTTCGGGATCAGTCCGATGAGCGTGGACCCGATGCCCATCATCACGAGCGAGACGACAAGGGTGGCCTTGCGGCCGATTCGGTCACCGAAGTGACCGAACACCAGGCCGCCGAGGGGGCGGGCGACGAAGCCGACGGCGAAGGTACTGAAGGCCGCGAGGGTGCCGACCGACGGGCTCAGGCTGGGGAAGAACTGCTTGTTGAAGATGAGCGCGGCCGCGGTGCCGTAGAGGAAGAAGTCGTACCACTCGAGGGTCGTGCCCGCGAGGGTGGCCATGGCCACCCGACTGCGGGCCGTCGCGGCGGGGCCGGGTTCCGGATTCTCGTTCATCGTGGGACCTATCATGTTGGGAGACAGAGGATGTGGGGCCGATGGTGACGCAAACAGGGTGCGTGGCGGTGCTGATCACAGTCTCACCGTGTGAGCCATGACACACAAATGCCGATTCGCCGATCTTCCATGCCCATTTGGTCATAGCCGGCACACCGGACCGCCCCGACGACCCGGGCACCGATACGATCAGCCCAGCCCCAGGAACCGCTCGGCATTTCCACGGGAAATCAATTGCCGCGCAGCGTCATCGAGGCACTCACTCTTGCGCACCACTTCTCCCACCGGCCGTTCCCCCAGCGGGTAGGGATAGTCACTGCCCACCATCACCCGCTCGACGCCGACGGTGTCGACCAGCAGACGCAACGCTCGTTCGTCGAAGACCACGGAGTCCACATAGAAGCGACCGAGGTAGTGCGACGGCGGGAACTCCGACGTGCCGATCACGTCGTTCCGACCGTGCCAGGCGTTCTCCATCCTCCCCAGCCAGAACGCGAAAGATCCACCGCCATGGGCGAATCCGATCTTCAGGCTCTCGTCGATCCGGTCGAACACGCCGCCGAGGATCAACGCCAGGATGGAGAGGTGGGTCTCGGACGGCATCGCGGTCAGCCACTGCGCCATCCACCGATCCAGCCGAGGGGAGCTCGCCATGTCCCACGGGTGCACGAACACCGGCACGTCCAGCGACGCGCAGTGCTGCAGGAACGTGACCACGCCCTCGCTGTCGAGGTCCAGGTCGCCGACATGGTTGCCGATCTCCACGCCCCGGTGCCCGTTGGCGATGCACCGCTCGAGCTCACGGCACGCGGCATCGGTGTCCTGCAACGGGACCTGGCAGAACGGGATCAGACGATCCGAGGCAGGTGCGACGATCTCCAGGGCGAGGTCGTTGAAGATCCGCGCGATCCGCTCCCCCTGCGCGCCGGTGCGCCCGTAGTTGAAGAACGCCGGGGTCGGCGAGACCACCTGCGTGTGCACACCGTCCGCGTCCATGTCCCGCAACCGGGTCTCGGCGTCCCAGGCGTCCGCCTGGATCCGGCGGAACTCCTTGGCGCCCATCATGATCATCGCCTCGGACTCGGATTCGATCCGCAGCCACGGCGCCTCCGGTCCCGCCTCCGACGTCAGGTCGGGCCACCCTTTCGGCACGTAATGGGTGTGGACGTCGATCATTCCGCTCACGTCTCACCCCTTGCCCGGATGGAGGGTTCCGCAGCGCGCGCAGGTACGGGCGTCGACGTTGTCGTAGAACTGGGTGAAGACCGGGGGCAGGTCGGCGACGATGTCCCTGACCTGCAGTTCGACCTCGTGGATGAGCGCGTTGCAGTTCAAGCAGTACCACTGGAACTTCTCCAGGGTTCCCTCTTCCCGCACCCGCTCGATGACCAGACCGATCGAGCCCGCGGTCGGGCGCTGCGGCGAGTGGGGCAGGTTCCCCGGCAGCAACCACGTCTCGCCCTCGCGAATGTGCACCCTCTCGGGGCCGTTCTCGGTCATGACGTCGACGTGGATGTCGCCCTTGATCTGGTAGAACCACTCCTCGTACGGGTCCAGGTGGTAGTCCGTGCGCTCGTTCGGCCCACCGACGACCTGGACGATGAAGTCGCTGCCGAGCGCCATGGTCTGGTTGTTCACCGGGGGCTTGAGCAGGTGCTCGTTGTCGGCGATCCATTTCTGGAAGTTGATGGTCTGCGGGACTCGGGTCATGACAGGGCCTCCGATGCGGTGGTTGGGTGCGGCGGGCGAGCGACGGGTCGGTATGCGACGCCCTGCATTTCGATGAGCAGGTGCGGATGCGGCAACTGGTGCACCGCAACGGTGGTACGGGTCGGCCCGTTCTCGTCGAACAGTTCGGCGTAGACCTCGTTGTAGCCGCCGAAGTCGTTCATCGACACCAGGTACGAGGTGACCTGGACCAGGTCGCCGAGCTCTGCCCCGACCTCGGCGAGGATGGCGCGCATGTTCTCGATGACCGCGCGTGTCTGTGCCCGGATATCGAGTGCGGTGGTGCCCATCTCGTCGACCTCGACGCCGACGAACGTATTGTCCTGGCGTCGCGAACTGGTTCCCGAGACGTAGACGAAATCACCTACGACCTTCACGTGCGGGAACCGGCCCCGCGGTGTCGCGAGCCGGTCGATCACTTTGGCGTCGGTCATCTCGTCCCCTTCACGCTGACTCGGCCGAGACCGGCGATGTGGCACTGCGCGACCTCGGCGGTCAGCGCGACCGCCGCGGTGGCCGCCCCGGCGAGGATCACCTGCCCCGCGCGCAGCGGGATCGCGCGCCGCCGGGCCATGTCGACCAGCGCGTGCAGCGCTCGGACGGGATCGCCCAGGATCGCCGACGTGGATCCCAGCACGGCGTCCGCGCCCACCTCGAGCCGTACCGCGCGGTCGTCGACGTCCTGCATCCGCTGCCAGGGTCCGACGACATAGCCTGCGGCGGAAGTGTTGTCGGCCACCACGTCGGTGTAGGTGAAGCGGAAGTCCCGGTACCGCGAATCGATGATCTCCATCGCGGGCGCGACCGCGTCCACACAGGACACGACATCCACGGCCGGATCGCCCGGATCCACGTCGCGGGCGAGCCGGTAGGCGATCTCCGGCTCGATCTTCGGGTGGATGAACCGGGTCAGGTCGACGTCACCGCCGTCCTCGATCCGCATGGCATCGGTGAGCTGCCCGACGATCACGTCGGAGACACCCATTTGCGCCATCTTCGCCTTGCTGGTGAATCCCAGCTTCACCCCGACAATCGATTCGCCCCGGCCGAGCCTGCGGCCGATCAGCGCGTTCTGGATCCGGTAGGCATCGTCGATGTCGACCTCATGGCTGTCCGCGAGGCTGGGCGTGTCGGTCACGGTCTGCTGGGCACGGTCCAGACGATCGGCGAGGTCTTCGATATCGATCATGCTGAGCGGCATCACTTCTCACTCTCGCTGTTTACTGTCGATCCCGATGTCACAGTCACAGTTGCACGCACACATTCGTGGGTTCGGTATAGAAATGGAGGGAGGATTCGCCACCCTCGCGGCCGATCCCGGACAGTCCCACGCCGCCGAACGGGGAGCGGAGTTCGCGGGTGAACCAGGTGTTCACCCAGGAGATGCCGACCCGCATCTGCTGCGCGACGCGGTGCCCACGGCGCAGGTCATTCGTCCAGACCGCCGCGGCGAGTCCGTACTCGGTGTCGTTGGCGAGCGCGATCGCCTCCTCCTCGGTGTCGAAGGGGATCAGCGCCGCGACCGGACCGAAGATCTCCTCGCGCACTGCGCGATCGGCGTTCGTCAGCCCGGTCCACAGCGTCGGCTCGATCCAGGAGCCGCCTGCGAGGCCCTCGCCGAGGGCGGGGATCCCGCCGCCGGTGAGCACCTTGGCCCCGGCCTGCTCGGCCAGCTCGAAGTAGCCGCGAACCTTCTCGCGGTGCGCCTGCGAGATCAGCGGACCGGTCGTGGTCGCGGTGTCGGCAGGCGCACCGAGACGAAGCCCTTCGGCACGCTCGACCAGCCCGGCCGCGATGTCGTCGAACACGCCGCGCTGGACGTACACCCGCTCGGTGCACAGGCACACCTGCCCGGTGTTGGCGAAGACCGACCGGGTCAGCCCGGTGAGGGCCTCGTCGATGTCGACGTCGTCGAACACCACGGCGGCGTTCTTGCCGCCGAGCTCGAAGGAGACCGGCCGGACCCGCGGCGCCACGGTCTTCATCACGTGCGAGCCGGTCGCGGACGACCCGGTGAAGGTGACGCCGTCGATGCCCGGATGATCCGTGAGGAACTCCCCTGCCGAGTCTCGGCCGAAACCGTGCACGACGTTGTAGACGCCGGCCGGGAGTCCGACCTCCTCCAGTACCTCCGCGAGCAGCGTTGCGGTGGAAGGGGTTTCCTCGCTCGGCTTGACGACGACGGCGTTGCCACAGGCCAGCGCGGGCGCCACCTTCCAGGTGAGCAGCAGCAGCGGCAGGTTCCACGGCACGATCACCGCGACCACGCCCAGGGGCTTGCGCACCGCATAGTTCAATGCCTGCCGACCACCGGCGAGGTCGGTGAGAAACGACTCCTGGCCCGCGGCGGCGACCACGTCAGCGAAGGTGCGGAAATTGGTCAGCGCGCGGGCCACGTCGAGCTCGCGGGCCTGCGTGATCGGCTTACCCGTGTCGGCCATCTCGGCCGCGACGAACTCCTCGAACCGCTCCTCGATCCGGTCTGCCGCCCGCCGCAGCAGGGCCGCCCGTTCCCGCACGGGGGTGTCGGCCCAGCCGTTGTCCAGCGCGCGCCGCGCCGATCGCACGGCGCGGTCGACGAGGGCGATGTCCGCCTCGTGCACCCGGGCCACCAGCCGGCCGGTGGCCGGGTCGAGATTCTCGAAACTTCGCTCCTGGTCCGGGTCGACGAAGCCGCCGTCCACGTAATTGCGAATCCAGGCTTCGCGCGATGTGGTCATGGACCCATGATTGGCCGTCGATCCATGCCGAACAAATGCGAAATTCCTCGCACCCTATAGCTATTTGGGCATGTCTCGATGCCGGGCGACCGCCTCGCGAACCGCCGGGACCACCTCCACCGCCCACTTCCGATGCTGGTGCGGGTCGTCGCCCTCGGCGCCGAACACGAAGGTGTCCATGCCTGATTCGAGCACCAACGCGGTCAGCTCGTCGACCCACTGCCGCACCGGCCCGTTGAGGAACCCACCGCTCGGCCCGTCGGTGATGGCCCCGAAGACGTTGTAGATCCGCTGAA
This sequence comes from Rhodococcus sp. UNC363MFTsu5.1, assembly GCF_000686785.1. Classification (NCBI taxonomy): domain Bacteria; kingdom Bacillati; phylum Actinomycetota; class Actinomycetes; order Mycobacteriales; family Nocardiaceae; genus Rhodococcus; species Rhodococcus sp. UNC363MFTsu5.1. The sequence continues at coordinate 66,895 of NZ_JMLO01000004.1, read as the reverse complement.
TCGCCGCCGGGTCGCGGCCGGCCGCCGTCGCGGACTCGTCGATGCGCGCGTGCAGGCCGGGCAGCACCGGCGGCGGAAAGTAGCTGACCGACGGGACCCAGCCGTCGGCCTCCCTGCCGAGCACGCCGAGCATCCGTGGGCCGCCGACCCCGAGCCACAGTCCGATGTCGTGGGCGGGTCGCGGTCCAGGGTGCACCCCCGACAGCTGGTAGTGGGCGCCCTCGTAGCGCACCGATTTCTCGCCGGACCACATCAGTCGGATGACGTCGAGGGCCTCCGTCAACGCGCCAGCGGCCTCGCCAGGGGTCCGTTCGGGCCCACCCATCGCACCGATCGCCTGCCAGAACGCGCCCGCACCGACCGCCAGCTCGAACCGCCCGCCCGAGATCACGTCCAGACTCGCGGCCGCCTTCGCCATCACGGCAGGCGGCCGCAGCGGCAGGCTCGCCACGTCGGGGAACACGCGGACCCGGGTGGTGCGCGCGAGCACGACGGCCATCAGCGACCAGGTGTCCAGGAATCTCTTCTGATACGGATGGTCCTGGATGCCAACGAGATCCAGGCCCTCCTCGTCGGCCATCCGGACGAGGTCGAGGATCTCGTCGACCCGGTCGGCGTCCGGGGTGGGGAACATGCCGAACTGCAGTGGACGCCCGTAGTCGGTCATCGCCGCGCTCCTCGGTCTCGACTGCGCCTGATGTCAACAGTCGTCGACCCCGCCCGAATGCGCAACGGTCGCCGCAGGATCGGGCCGGGATGGACCGATCGCGCGGCGACCGTCGGTGGGGTGCGCGTGGAGCGCAGGGACTACTTGGGCTCGACCGGGCTCAGCGAGCCGCCGGCCAGGTTGCCCAGCAGGTCCCCGAGGACCGGTACGAGGGCCTTGAACACGTCGCCCAGATCGGAAACAGATCCCATGGTCATACTCCTAGAAGTCGAGGGTGCCGCCGGCGGTCCGGCGTTACGGGTTGGGGGTCTCGCCCGCGCTACCGGCGCCGGCCGAGGCCGAGTTGAGGCCGGTGAACAGCGTGGTCAGCGAGTTGACCAGCTCGGTGAGGTTCTCGACAGATGTCATCGTCGTCTCCAGTTCGTGATCGGTCGGTCAGTTCGCCGCGCTGACGGAATCGAGGCCCTCGATTGCCTTCATCAGCGGGAGAAGCTTGAGCATGTCGAGCAGGCCGAAACCGGCGCCGTTGGCGTCGAGCAGGTTCTCAACGGATCCCATGGGGAACTCCTAACATCGCGTTGTGACGTGGCACACATACCGTGCCGGAGGTCAAACTATTAGTTAGGCGTAGCAAGTGTCTAGTCGTCCGTTACGCGCAGTTACACAGAAATCCGAATCCTCTGCCCGAAACGCGCAGGTAGGCCAATGCAAAATGGGTCACAAGACAATCAGTCTTGTGACCCATCTCACTTTTGGAGCTCAGCGGCGCAGGTACTCCAACTGCACCCGCACGGACTGCTCGGCCACCGGCCACAGGCTCTGATCGACGTCGGAGTAGACGTGCTCGACCACCGCACGAGGGCCGGCGTCGGCCCCGAGGACCTCGAGCGCCGCACGCACCTGATCGAGTCGCTCCTCGCGATGACTCAGGTACTGCTGCGCCACCGTCTGCAGGTCCGGTAGGTCGGGTCCGTGCCCTGGCAGCACCGCACGGCCCGTGCCCAGGTCGATGAGCGCACGCAGGGAGGCCAGGTAGTCACCGAGATCGCCGTCGGAGGCGTCCAGGACGGTGGTGCCCCGACCGAGGATGGTGTCGCCGGTCAGCACCGACCCCTCCCCCTCGATCACGAACGAGGTCGAGTCCTTGGTGTGCCCGGGAGTGCGCAGCACCCGGATCGCCAGACCGACCTCTTCGATGAGCTCGCCGTCCGGCAGGCCCGCGTCGGTGTGCGTGCGGAACCGCGGGTCAACGGACCGGACCGGACTGCCGGTGAGCGCGGCGAACCGCTCCACGCCGCCGGTGTGGTCCCCGTGCCGGTGCGTGATCAGGGTCAGCGCCACCGGGCCGACGGCCGCCACCCGCAACAGGTGCTCCTCGTCGGCGTCACCCGGATCGATCACCACACATTCCTCACGGCCGGGCGCCCGCAGGATCCAGGTGTTGGTGCCGTCGAGCGTCATCATGCCCGGGTTGTTCTCCAGCATCACCGCCGCAATCGGGGTGACCTGGCGCAGCTGGGCGTACGCCGGATGTGCCGTGGTCATGGGCTCACTGTACGACCCCGGCGTCGCCGCGGGCGTTGGGCCGCATGCGGATTGAATCCACCCGCCGACGCCCGCGCGCGGGCCCACCGATTTGTCGGGCCGATCGCGCGCGGGCGCACCGCGGCTAGCGGACCTCGACGATGACCTCGACCTCGACCGGCGCGTTCAGCGGCAGCTCGGACACGCCGACCGCAGACCGGGCGTGCACGCCCGCGTCGCCGAACACCTCGCCGAACAGCTCGGAGGCGCCGTTGATGACGCCGGGCTGGCCGGTGAACCCCTCCGCGGAGGCCACGAAGCCGACCACCTTGACGATGCGCACCACCGAGTCGAGCCCGACCAGCGCGTCGATCGCGGCGAGGGCGTTGAGCGCGCAGGTCCGGGCGGCGATCTTGGCGAAGTCCGCGCCGACCGCGCCGCCGACCTTTCCGGTCAGCTGCAGTTCACCGTCGATGAAGGGCAGCTGGCCGGAGGTGTAAACCAGGTTCCCGGTCCGCACCGCGGGAACGTAGGCCGCGACCGGCGCCGCCACCGCGGGCAGCTCGATCCGCAGCTCAGCGAGCCTGGAGGTCCAGTCGGTCATGGCCGATCAGCCCTTCGGGCGCTTGAGGTAGGCCACGTGCTGCTCGCCGGTCGGGCCGGGCAGCACCGACACCAGTTCCCAGCCGTCGCCACCCCACTGGTCGAGGATCTGCTTGGTCGCGTGGGTCAACAGCGGAACGGTGGCATATTCCCAGGTAGTCAATTCGCTCATGCCGCTGAGCCTAGTCGGCCGACGCGGCGCTTCCGCGACTTATAGGCTCGGGGGGTGGCAGCACCCGCGACAGCACCCGTATACGAGTGGCCCGCCAAGGCGGACAAGGCTCGGCTGCATTTCGTCTCAGGCAAGGGCGGCACCGGAAAGTCCACGGTCGCGGCCGCTTTGGCGCTCGCGCTCGCCGCGGGCGGGCGGCGGGTCCTGCTCGTCGAGGTCGAGGGCAGGCAGTCCATCGCGCAACTCTTCGACGTGCCCCCGCTGCCGCCCGAGGAAACCAAGATCGCCACGGCCGATGACGGCGGCGAGGTCTACGCGCTCGCCCTCGACATCGAGCACGCGTTCCTCGAGTACCTGGACATGTTCTACAACCTCGGCTTCGCCGGGCGGGCCATGCGCAGGATCGGCGCCATCGAGTTCGCCACCACCATCGCGCCCGGCCTCCGGGACGTGCTGGTCACCGGCAAGATCAAGGAGTGCGTGGTGCGCACGGACAAGTCGGGCGCCCGGATCTACGACGAGGTCGTCGTCGACTCCCCGCCCACCGGCCGGATCGGCAGCTTCCTCGACGTCACGAAGGCGATGGCCGACCTCGCGAAGGGCGGGCCGGTGTATTCGCAGTCCGAGGGGGTGGTCCGGCTGCTGCACTCCGACGAGACGATGGTGCACCTGGTGACGCTGCTCGAGGCGCTGCCCGTGCAGGAGACCACCGACGCGGTGGTGGAACTGGAGGCCGCCGACCTCCGGCTCGGCACGGTGATCGTCAACCGCAGCGGCACCGCCTACCTGCCGACCAAGACGATGGCGCAGGCCGCGAACGGCACCATCGACGCGGACGCGGTCCGGGACGGGCTGGAGGCCGCCGGGATCTCGCTGTCCGAGGCCGACTTCGCGGGCCTGCTCACCGAGACCATCGAGTACGCCGCGACGCTGCGCGCGCAGGACGACAGCGCCGCCACCCTCGACGAGTTGGACGTCGCGCGACTGCACCTGACGGCGCTGACCGACGGGATCGACCTCGGTGCGCTGTACGAGCTGGCCGAACAGCTGGCCGAGCAGGGCGTCCGATGACCGCGACTCTCGACATCGACGCGATCCTCACCGACCCCGCGTCCCGGATCGTGGTGTGTTGCGGGGCGGGCGGCGTCGGCAAGACGACCACCGCCGCATCGATGGCGCTGCGCGCGGCCGAGGAGGGGCGCCGGGTCGTGGTGCTCACCATCGATCCCGCCCGCAGGCTCGCCCAGGCGCTCGGGGTGCGCGAACTCGACAACTCACCGCAGCCGGTGCAGCTGGCTCCCGGCGCCACCGGTGAGCTGCACGCGATGATGCTGAACATGCGTCGCACGTTCGACGACATGGTGCTCGAGCACTCCGCCCCCGACACCGCGCAGCAGATCCTCGCCAACCCCTTCTATCAAACGGTGGCCACCTCCTTCTCCGGCACGCAGGAGTACATGGCCATGGAGAAGCTGGGTCAGCTGGCCGCCAGCGACGAGTGGGACCTGGTGGTCGTGGACACCCCGCCCTCGCGCAACGCGCTCGACTTCCTCGATGCCCCGCAACGCCTCGGCGCGTTCCTCGACGGCCGGATGATCCGGATGCTGTCCGCTCCCGGCCGCGGGATCGGCCGCCTGGTGACCGGCGCGATGGGCCTGGCGCTCAAGGCCGTGAACACCATCGTGGGCAGCCAGATGCTGTCCGACGCATCGGCGTTCGTGCAGTCCTTCGAGTCGATGTTCGGCGGGTTCCGGGAGCGGGCCAACCACACCTATCAACTGCTGCGCGCGGAGGGCACCCACTTCCTGGTGATCGCGGCCGCCGAGCCGGACGCGCTCCGCGAGGCCTCGTTCTTCGTCGACCGGCTGTCCACCGAGGGGATGCCGCTGGCCGGGCTGGTGCTCAACCGGACCCATCCGACCCTGAGCTCGCTGTCGGCCGATCGGGCGACGGCCGCGGCCGATCAGCTGAAGGACCGGGGCGAACACCCGTTGGCGGCGGCGGTCCTGCGGATCCACGCGGAGCGGGCCCGTACCGCGCAGCGAGAGCTGCGGCTGCTCGGCCGGTTCACGGGCGCCCACCCCCGGGTGCCGGTGGTCGGCGTGCCGTCGTTGCCGTTCGAGGTCTCCGACCTCGAGGCGCTGCGGGCCGTCGCCGATCAGCTGACCGGCCGGGGCTGACCGACCTCGCCGCCCGGCTCGGCCCCCGCCCGTCGGGGTTGCCGCACGACGAGCGCGGCGCCGCCCGCGGCGACCAGGCAGGCGGCCGCGCCCATCGCGAGGGCGACCCGGCCGCCGAACTGCTCGGCGACGGCGCCCGCGATCGGACCGCCGATCGGCGTCGACCCGAGGAACGCCACCGACCACAGGGCCATCACCCGGCCGCGCATGCCGGGTTCGGCCTCGAGCTGCAGGGTGCTGTTCCCGATGGAGAGGAATCCGACGCTCGCCGCCCCGACCAGAACCAGGATCACCAGCTCGAGCCAGAGGGTCGGGGCGATGGCGGCGGCAGCGATCAGCACCCCGAACAGCGTCGCCGCCGCGACCAGCGCGGGGATCCCGGTCTTGCCGCGGGCGGCGACGAACAGCCCGCCGACCACCGCGCCGAATCCCATCGCCGCGGTCATGAATCCGTAGACGCTCGCGTCGCCCCCGAAGGTGTCGCGCGCGAGCACCGGCAGCACCACCTGGAACTCGTAGGCCAGGCAGCCCACCAGCGCCATCATCAGCAGCGGGACCAGCAGTTGCGGGGTGCGCCGCACGTACCGCAGGCCCTCCCGCAGCTGCCCCGGCCTGCGCTGCGCGGGCGGCGCGGGACGCAGCGCGCCGAGGTCGAGGGTGACCAGCGACACGACCACCGCGACGAAACTGACCGCGTTCAAAAGGAAGCACAGTCCGAGCCCGCCTGCCGCGATGATGATGCCTGCGGCCGCAGGCCCGACCGCGCGGGCCACGTTGACCAGGACCGAGTTCAGGCTGACCGCGTTGCGCAGGTCCTCGGGCCCGACCATCTCGAGAACGAATGCCTGCCGTGCGGGATTCTCGAAGCTGTTGTTCACCCCGAGCAGGAATGCGAGCAGGTACACCTGCCACAGCGTCACCGCGTTGGTCACCGTCAGGATCCCGAGCACAAGCGCGAGCACGCCCATCATCGACTGCAGCCCGATCATCAGCCTGCGCTTGTCCATCCGGTCGGCGACGACGCCGCCGTACGGCCCGAACAGCAGTACCGGGAGGGTCTGCAGCGCGATCACCAGGCCGAGCGCGGTGCCCGACCCGGTCAGCTGCAGCACCAACCATGCCTGTGCGACGGCCTGCATCCAGGTGCCGACCATCGACACCGCCTGCCCGCCGTAGTACCGGCGGAAGTTCGGAGTGGCCAGGGATGCGAAGGTTCGGTGCGCGGCCGCCGCGAGCGTGGTCACGGCCGGCCGCGCGCGGCGGCGCCCGTTCCGGATCCGGCGGGCTGCGGTGCGATCTCCGTCGCCAGCGATTCGAGCGCGGGCAGTGCGGATCGAAGGGCCTGTGCCTGCTCCTCGGGGAGCCGGGCGAGTGCATCGGTGAACAGTCGGGTCCGTTCACGACGGAGCCTGTGGTGCAACAGCTCGCCCGCCTCGGTGACCTGTACCTGCGCGACCCGTCGATCCGCCGGGTCGGTGGAACGCTCGAGCAGACCGTCGGCCTCGAGCTTGCCGACCACGCGCGAGAGCATGGTCGGGTTCAGTCCCTCGGTCTCGGCGAGCGCACCCAACCGCAGCGGGCCGAGTCGGGCGACGGTGCCGAGCACGGAGAGCTGCGTCCGGGTCATGCCGTCGCCCGAGACCTGCCGGTCGACGAGTCGGGCGATCCGGGCGAGGGCGATCTTGAGGCGGGTGACCTCGTCCTCCGAGTACACCGTCGCCATCGCTGCCCCTCCCCGAATTGATTGCCTATCGGCAAGCATATAACTCGGAGGGAGGCGTGTCGACGCGTGACGGGAACACCCGACGCTGCAATGATCGGTGTCATGACGGAGCTGCCCGACTGGGCGCGCGAGCTCAACCTCGCGCCACACCCGGAGGGCGGCTGGTATCGGGAGACCTGGCGCAGCGACATCACCGTCCCGGCGACCGCCCTGCCCGGCGACTATCCCGGCGCCCGCGCGGCCGGGACCGCCATCCTGTTCCTGCTGATGCCGGGCGAACAGTCCGCGTGGCACACCGTGCGCAGCGAGGAGATCTGGCTCCACCACCGCGGCGGCCCGCTCCAGCTGGACCTCGGCGGGGACGACGACCGGCCCGGCCAGGCGACCGAACACCTCCTCGGCCCCGACATCGTCGCCGGTCAGGCGCCACAACTGGTGGTACCTGCGCGGCACTGGCAGCGGGCCCGCCCCGCCGGAGACGAGCCGACGCTGGTCAGCTGCGTGGTCGTACCGGGATTCGACTTCGCCGACTTCCGCCTGCACGGGGACTAGCGCCCCTGGCACGGCCGGACCCCTGCAGATAACAGCACGGTCACGTGGCCATTCGGTCCACGGGCAAAACCGGCAGGAATATCTGCGGGTGAAATGAATCGAGCGGGTTCTTACAGCCGATATCGCGGGGTGTCGTTACCTCCGCCAACCGGCCCGGCCGGGGCATTCACCCCGGCCGGCGCGCCGGTGTCAGACGGCGTTGGACTGCGCGCGCTGGGTGTCGAAGAAGTCGGCCCAGGACTCGACCTCGGGATGCTGCTTGAGTAAGGCACGTCGCTGACGCTCGGTCATGCCACCCCACACGCCGAACTCGACCTTGTTGTCGAGGGCGTCGGCGCCGCACTGCATGAGAACCGGGCAATGCCGACAAATCGTGGCGGCCTTGCGCTGTGCCGCGCCGCGGACGAACAACTGGTCAGGATCAACAGCCCGGCATCTGGCCTGTGCGACCCACGCGATACGGGCCTCGGCTTCCTCGACGTCCAACCTGTGGGTCGTGGTGATAACGGTCATTCTGGTGCCCCTCTGCAGTCCAAGCGTCGCCCTCGCTGACGCTCTGGAATTACGTATGACCCGCCGTATCACAGCGAGTCACACCACATTCCTCAACGAGTGTTATCTCTATCACACTCAGAAGACAACTTAGGCATTGAAGATCGTCCAGCGCAAGATGCTGAGGCATTTTTTTGGTACGGACGTCCATCAAGTGCTGCACGCGGCCCACATCTGCAGGTCGCGGCCGCCCGCCCACGTAGGCTGTCCCCGTGCCGATCGCAAAAACTGTCGCGAAGCTCGCCGGATGCTCCGCTCTTGCCGGGGCTCTGCTCGCGGGCGTCATGTTCCCCCTGGCCGGCGGGTTCGGAATCCTCTCGAACCGGGCCGCCGATACCGTCGACAACGTCTCGGCCGAGCTGGTACAGGGCGATGCCCCCACCGTCTCGACCATGGTCGACGCCGCGGGCAACCCCATCGCCTGGCTCTACGAGCAGCGCCGATTCGAGGTGCCGAGCGACAAGATCTCCAACAACATGAAGCTGGCGATCGTCTCGGTCGAGGACAAGCGCTTCGCCGACCACCAGGGCGTTGACTGGCAGGGCACGCTGCGCGCCTTCCTGACGAACACCACCAGCGGCCAGGTCCAGCAGGGCGCGTCCACGATCGACCAGCAGTACGTGAAGAACTACCAGCTGCTGGTCGTGGCCAAGACCGACGCCGAGCGCCGGGCCGCCATCGAGACGACCCCGGCCCGCAAGGTGCGCGAGATCCGGATGGCGTTGACCCTGGACAAGAAGCTGACGAAGGACGAGATCCTCACCCGGTACCTGAACCTGGTGCCGTTCGGCAACGCCTCGTTCGGCATCCAGGACGCGGCACGCACCTACTTCGGGGTCGACGCGAAGGATCTCGGGCTCACCCAGTCGGCGATGCTCGCCGGCATGGTGCAGTCCAGCTCCGCGCTGAACCCGTACACCAACCCCGAGGGCGTGCTCGAGCGCCGAAACATCGTGCTCGACACCATGATCGCGAACATCCCCGACCGCGCCGACGAGATCCGCGCGGCCAAGGAGGAGCCGCTCGGCGTCCTGCCCGAGCCGAACACCCTGCCCCGCGGCTGCATCGCCGCGGGCGACCGCGGCTTCTTCTGCGACTACGCGCTGCAGTACCTGGCCAACTCCGGGATCAGTCGCGAACAGGTCAACAAGGGCGGCTACCTGATCAAGACCACCCTCGACCCGGTCCTGCAGAACTCGGCGCACAGCGCCCTGACCGCCACGGCCAACCCCAAGGTCGACGGGGTTGCCGAGGTGATGAACGTCGTGCAGCCGGGGCAGGACCAGCACCGGGTGCTGGCGATGAGCAGCAGCCGGACCTACGGCCTCAACGGCGAGATCAACGAGACCGTGCAGCCACAGCCGTACTCACTGGTCGGCAGCGGCGCTGGTTCGGTGTTCAAGCTCTTCACCACCGCCGCGGCGATGGAGAAGGGCCTCGGCACCAGCGCGGTCCTCCAGGTCCCCGGCCGCGCCGAGGTCAAGGGCATGGGCTTCGGCGGCGCGAAGGGCTGCCCGGCCAACATGTACTGCGTCGAGAACGCAGGCAAGTACCCCGCCTCGATGTCCGTCACCGACGCCCTCGCCCAGTCCCCGAACACCGCGTTCGTCAAGCTGATCGAGCAGGTGGGCGTCGCGCCGACCGTCGACATGGCGGTGCGCCTCGGCATGCGCTCCTACGCGCAGCCGGGCACCTCCGGTCACGACAACCAGTCGATGGCGGACTTCCAGAAGGAGCAGAACCTCGGGTCGTTCACCCTCGGCCCGACGTGGATCAACCCGCTCGAGCTCTCGAACGTCGCCGCGACCCTCGCCTCGCACGGAAAGTGGTGCCCGCCAACCCCGATCGACTCGATCTACGATCGCAACGGCAAGCCGGTGTCCATCACGCAGGAGGCCTGTGAGCAGGTCGTCGAGCCCGGCCTCGCCGACACCCTCGCCAACGCGATGAGCAAGGACGACAAGCCCGGTGGCACCTCGGCAGGCGCCGCCGGATCCGTCGGCTGGACGCTGCCGATGGCAGGTAAGACCGGCACCACCGAGTCGCACATGTCCTCGGCGTTCGTCGGCTTCACGAACAACCTGGCGGCCAGCGTCTACGTGTACGCGGATTCGCCGACCCCCCGCGAGATCTGCACCTCGCCGCTGCGACAGTGCGGCGACGGCAACGTGTTCGGCGGTAACGAACCCGCAAGGGCCTGGTATCTCGCGATGAAGCCGGTGGTCGACAAGTACGGTCCGACCGCGCTGCCGCCGATCGACCCGAAGTACCAGCGCGGATCGAAGAACGCTCAGGTGCCGGAGGTGGCCGGGATGACCCAGTCGCAGGCGACCGGGGTGCTGCAGGCGGCCGGGTTCACCGTCAACGCCGTCAACACGCCTGGACCGTCGCCGCGTGGCAACGTGCTGAGCACCTCACCCGCCGGCTCGGCGGTGCCGGGTTCGGCGATCTCCCTCTACGTCAGCGACGGCTCGGCGAAGTCCGCCGCGCCTGCGGCACCGGCGCCGGGACCCGCGGCGGCACCCCCGCCGCCGATCCAGATTCCCGGCCTGCCGCCGATCCAGCTCCCCCCGCTGCCGCGGTAAGGCGGCTGCGCCGCCCGTGAGTACTTCTGGTGCCCCTAGGGGCCAGAAGTACTCACGGGCGCGGAGCGCCTACAGCCGGTCTTTGACGGCCTTCGAGATCCGGGTGCCGTCGGCCTTGCCCGCCGCGAGCGCGGTGGCGGCCTTCATGACCTGGCCCATCTGACGCATCCCGGGCCGCTCACCGATCTCCTCCGCGACCTGCGCGATGGCGGTGTCCGCGACGTCGGCCAGCTCGGCGTCGGTCAGCGGGGTGGGGAGGTACTCGTCGATGACCTGCGCCTCGGCACGCTCGGTCGCGGCCAGCTCGCCGCGTCCCGCCTCGGTGTAGATCTCGGCGGACTCGCCGCGCTTCTTGGACTCCTTCGCCAGGACCTTGAGGACCTCGTCGTCGGTGAGTTCGCGGGCCTCCTTGCCGGAGACCTCCTCGGTCTGGATGGCGGCGAGCAGCATTCGCAGGGTCTGCAGACGAAGGGCGTCCTTCGCCTTCATGGCGGCCGTCATGTCGGCCCGGAGCGTGGATTTGAGGGAAGAAGTCGAATCGGACATGGTGCCGAACGCTACGCGCTCCGCGCACTGACGCGCATGTCGATTGCGCGCGCTGCGTATCCTGAAATGGTGTTAGACGACTCACGCAACGTGCTCCGGGGAACAGCGGCCGGATTGGCGGGCGCCGCGGCGCTCGGAATCGGGTACGCCTCCCTGATCGAGCGAAACGCCTTCACCCTGCGTGAGGTCACCATGCCGGTCCTCGAACCCGGGTCATCCTCGCTGCGGGTGCTGCACATCAGCGACCTGCACATGATGCCGAATCAGAAGCTCAAGCAGAACTGGCTGCGTGAGCTCGACCGGCTCGACCCCGACCTGGTGGTGAACACCGGCGACAACCTGTCGCACCAGCGTGCCGTGCCCGCGGTGGTGCAGTCGCTGAGCAGCCTGCTCGGTCGCCCGGGGTTGTTCGTCTTCGGCAGCAACGACTACTTCGCCCCGAAGCCGAAGAACCCGTTCAAGTACTTCAACAAGGAACACAAGCGCACCCATGGCGAGCCGTTGCCGTGGCAGGACCTGCGCGCGGCCTTCACCGAGCGCGGCTGGCTGGACGTGACCCACACCCGGCGCGAGCTGGAGGTCGCCGGCATCCGGATCGCGACCGCGGGCGTCGACGATCCGCACCTGAAGCGGGATCGCTACGACACCATCGCCGGGCCGCCGAACCCGATCGCCAACCTCAAGCTCGGCATCACCCACTCGCCGGAGCCCCGCGTGCTGGACCGGTTCGCGGAGGACGGCTACGACCTGGTGCTCGCCGGGCACACCCACGGCGGCCAGTTGTGCCTGCCGTTCTACGGCGCGCTGGTCACCAACTGCCAGATCGACCGGTCGCGGGTCAAGGGTCCGTCGAAGTGGGGCGCGCACACCCAACTGCACGTCTCGGCGGGAATCGGCACCTCCCCCTACGCGCCTGCTCGGTTCTGCTGCCGGCCGGAGGCGACCCTGCTGACCCTCGTCGCGGCACCGAACAAGGGGCCCAACAAGGGCGTGCGACCAGGCGTTTCGTCTTCCGCGGCAGTCGTGCGCTAGACTTTCGCTCGCTGCCCGATGAGGGCAGATGCAGGGCACGGGGTGTGGCGCAGCTTGGTAGCGCGCTTCGTTCGGGACGAAGAGGTCGTGGGTTCAAATCCCGCCACCCCGACAGTGCTTTCGAAGGCGTCATCCGCTCAGGCGGGTGGCGCCTTCGCTGCGTTCGGGCCAAGGCCACATCGATTTCGCACCGGCCCCGCCGCGATCTCAGGCCGCTCGCGCCTCGCGCCGGTACGCCCCTGGCGCGAGCCCGTACTCGCGCTTGAACGCCTTCGCGAAGGCGAACTCCGAGGCGTATCCCGCCCGGCCCGCGACCACGCTCAGCGGGGCGTCCGATTCGCGTAGCAGCCGGGCCGCCGTCGTCATCCGCCATCGGGTCAGGTACGCCATCGGCGGCTCCCCGACCAGCGCGGTGAAGCGCCGGGAGAACGCCGCCCTGGACAACCCGGCGCGGTCGGCCAGCGACTCGACCGACCACGCGGCCCCGGGATCGTCGTGAATCGCCGCCAGCGCGGGTGCCACCGCCCGATCCGCGAGCGCCGCGGCCCAGCCCTCGGCGCTCGCCGACGGCTGGGCCTCGAACCAGGCCCGCAGGATGTACAGCAACAGCGAGTCGATCAGCGTGGGCACGATGCCGTCCGATCCGATCCGCGGGTTCTCCAGCTCGGCCCCGAGCAGCTGCACGGCCGCGCTGAGCTCGGGATGCCTGCCGTGCCCGGTCTGCAGGTGGACCACCTCCGGCAGCTGCCGCACCAGCGGGTGCGGGCGCCGCTGGTCGAGGTGATAGTTGCCGCACAGCAGGCTGGTCAGCGGCCCGTCGCCGCCCAGCGACACCGTTCCGATCGGTGAGCCCGGGTCGAACCGCTGGGCGTTCTCCTGCACCGGTGGGGTGGTCGGGTGGTCGGCGAGGATGTGCCCGCGCCCGTCGCGCAGGAAGATCACGTCGCCCGGGCTCAACGCGATCGGCGACAGGTGCGGCGCATCCTCCAACGGCACCAGCCAGCAGGTGCCGTGCAGCACCACGTGGAATCCCGCCCCGGCGACCGGCGGCAGCCGCAGGCCCCACGGGGCGCGACCGTCGGTGCGCACGGACGACGGATGCCCGGTACGCATCGAGCCAAGCGCCTCGGTCAGGATGTCCACGCGCACTGCCCTCCTCGTCTCGACGGCAAACGATACGGTCCGTGGGTCCCGCTCACGCGACCGTGAGCACCACCTTGCCCTTGGTCCGGCCCGAGCCGACCAGCTCGTGCGCCCGACCCGCCTCCACCAACGGGAACGTCGCGTCCAGGTGCGGACGGATCCGGCCGGCGTCGACGAGTGCGGCGATCGCCTCGAGAGAGGCGTAGTCCGGCTCCACCGACACCCCGGCGAAGCGCCGCCCGGCGGCCTCGACCTCCGCGGCGAGCTGCCGGTCGCCGTGCTCCATGATGCTGACCAGCGTGCCGCCCTGCCGCAGCACGCCAAGCGAGCGCCTGCCCTGCGAGGTGGAGTCGAAGACCACGTCGACGTCCCGCACCACCTCCGCGAAGTCGGTCTCGCGGTAGTCGATCACCTCGTCGGCGCCGAGACCGCGCACGAACTCGTGCCGGGGTGCACCGGCCAGGGCGATCACGTGCGCGCCCCGCGCCTTGGCGATCTGCACCGCGAGGTGGCCGACGCCGCCCGCCGCCCGGGTGATCAGCACCCGGTCGCCCTCGCCGACCCGCGCCGCGTCCACCAGCCCCTGCCAGGCGGTGAGCCCGGCGAGCGGGAGTGCGGCCGCCTGCACGTGGTCGATGGTGGCGGGCTTGCGGGCGACCTGCCGCGAGGGGGCGACCACGTATTCGGCGTAGCCGGTGGCGGCGCGGGGGAAGAACGGCATCCCGAACACCTCGTCGCCGACACGGAACCGGGCGCCGGGCCCGGCCACCTCGACCACGCCCGAGACGTCCCAGCCGACCCCGAAGCTCGGCTCACCCAGCAGCGGGTACGCACCCGACCGCACCGCCACGTCCACCGGGTTCACCCCGCTCGCGTGCACCCGGATGAGCACCTCGCCGCCGCGCGGCTCCGGCCGGTCGATCTCTACGGCCTCGAGCACCTCGGGGCCGCCGAACTCGTTCTGGATGACTGCCAGCATTGCGAACACTCCTCTGTCGATCGGGTTGGTGTTCTCAACCGTAGGGAGATCCGACGAGCCGCAGAATGTCTCCAGATCTCCGAAACATGTCCGATCGTCCACCACTCGAGGACGCTCGGCCATCGGCCGCCCCGCGCGTAGGATCGGCCCCACGGCGAGCGAGACCGGGAAGTGAACCGCAGTGGCCGACAGCGGGATCCAGGAGCGCACCGCGCGGATCGAGACCGCGGGGACGGTGCTCGACGCCGACCTGTGCGTCCCCGACGGAGCCCGCGCGGTGGTGGTTTTCGCACACGGCAGCGGCAGCGGCAGGCACAGCCCCCGCAACCGGCACGTGGCCGCCGGGCTGCGGCGGACCGGGTGCGCGACCCTGCTGATGGATCTGCTCACGACGGACGAGGAGCGGGTGGATCTGCACACCCGCGAGTACCGCTTCGACATCCCGTTGCTCGCCGGCCGATTGACCGGCGCCGTGGACTGGCTCGCCGGCCAGGACGACACCGCGACGCTGCCCGCGGTCGCCTTCGGCGCCAGCACCGGGGCCGCGGCCGCGCTCACCACCGCCGCCGAGCGGCACGATCGGATCCGCGGCGTCATCTCCCGCGGCGGGCGGCCCGACCTGGCCGGCGACGCGCTCCCCCGGGTCACCGCGCCGACCCTGCTGATCGTGGGCGGCAACGACGTCACGGTGCTCGAGCTCAACCGGCGCGCGGCACGGCTGCTCGCGGGCCCGGTCGAGCTCGCGGTGGTGCCCGGCGCCACCCACCTGTTCGAGGAGCCGGGCGCACTGGATGCGGTGATCACCCTGAGCACCGACGCGATCGACGGCTGGCTGGCCGACGTCTAGGGCACGTCTCCCCCAGCTCCGTTCGCGCGGAGGATGGGGTGCTCGCGGAGTCAGGCCGCGGCACGCACGGCGTAGTCGCCCAGCGCCGCTTCGAGCATGTCGAACACCGCCGAGGCCGACGCCATGGCCCGGTCCGCGATCTCGTCGTTGCCGAGGCCGTCGAGCGTCAGGTCCATCACCTCGCGCAGCAGCACCCGGTGCGCGCCACCGAGCAGGGTCGCGGCCGCCCGCGGCCCGATGTCGCCGGGCGCCGCACCCGTCTCCACGGCCAGGACGGCGGCCAGCGCCTCCTCCCGCAGCTCGTGGAGCTCGCGCAGGCGCGCGGTCAGCGTCGGGCTGTCGGCGATCATGCGGGCGAACGGCTCGCCGGAAAACCCGATCACCGGGTCGTGACTGCGGGCCGCGTCCAGGAACGCGGCCCGCAGCGCGGACAGCGCGGACTCCCCCGGCGCCCGCCCGGCGACCGTCGCCGCGAGCCCGGCGGTGAACGCCTCGTGGTGGTCGAGGGCCAGGTCCTCCTTCCGCGGGAAGTAGTTCGTCACCGTCTTCTTCGCCACTCGCGCGGCGTCGGCGATCTCGGCGATCGTGGTGGCCTCGAAGCCCCGCTCGATGAACAGCCGGGTGGCCTGGTCGGAGATCTCCTGCCGGGTCTCCTGCTTCTTCTGCGCGCGCAGTCCGATCATGACCTCAGCATTTCATATGTTCGATCAATTTTTACACCCGTAGTAAGAAAATCCTTGACGAGCGGTTCTCCGTGGGTATAATTACGTCTGTCGTAAAGTTACGACCGACAGATCGGAGCCCTCATGACCGCGCCCCTGCCGTTCACCGCCGCGATGTCCGCCACCGCACCGCGACCGTCCCGCCGGAGCCGCAGGCACCAGCAGCCGACGCCCCGCCACCACGACCGGGTGCGACAGCCGTTCGGCGTGCCCCGTCGCCGAGCCTTCTGACCCCGCCCCCGCCCCGCCACCAGCCGCCCACCCAGCCAGGAGGTCCCATGCAGGTCACCACGTCCACCATCTCGCTCACCGTCGATGACGTCGCGGCGTCGACCCGTTTCTTCACCACCCACCTCGGCTACACCCAGCGCGCGGCCGCCGACGGCTTCGCCTCACTCGGCCGCGACGATGCCGCCGTCGACGTCGTGCTGCTGCAGCGCGGCATCGAGGTGCTGCCCGAGGGATTCCGCGACCGCCACGCGGACGGCCTCATCCTCGCGTTCACCGTCGACGATCTCGCCGCCCAGGAGGCCCGCATCAAGTCGGAGGGTGTCGAGATCACGATGGCGCTGCGGGAAGAGCCATGGGGCGAGAAGCTGTTCCAGGTGACCGACCCCAACGGCATCGTCGTCCAGTTCGTCGAATGGGCCGACCAGGACGCGCCCGAGGCCGCGGAGGCGCTCGCCTGAGGCCCCCGGTGCCGTCCCCACGTGGGGCGGCACCGGCCGTCCCGGTCGCGCACCCATCCCACCTGCGTTGGCTTTCTCCGCTGCGGCGTAAGCCTTTCCATGCCTGTCGAATACGTGCTGCATCTGCTTCAGCCTCGAGTCGCAGCGCACCAGCATCGACACATTGAGCCGGGATTTGAATCTCCGACCTCGTTTGGCCTGCTTGTGTCATGTCGCCGATTCGCTTCCGATTACCCGAAGGTTGATCATTCTGGAAGCACATCGACGCACCGCCCCTCCCGATCGGTTCCGTCGATCCACACCTACGACCGATCGATCAATCGCATGAATTCGGTGGTGGTCCGGACCGGATTCTCACCGGTATCGTGCGGCACCGCTGCGGTGCAGTATTCACCGCGCAGGCCCGAGCGCGATGTGCTGTAATAGCGAGGTTTTGGGGGATTCCGGAGGGGGAACGATGTCCGATCCATTGCAGGTGGACCCTGCCGATCTCGATGCGTTCCCATCGAGGATCGGCGACCTCGCCGAACAGAATGGGTCCGCCCGCGACTATCGGGGCGAATGGCTGAGCCTTTCCAACACGAGCGGCCGCATCGTCTTCGCGGTCAGCCAGGCAATTCAGAAGACGCGGTGCAGGCTCGACGTCGGCTGAGCGGACAACCGTCGCCAATTACTCGCCAAACAGAATGTGGCCCTGAATATCTGGACCGGGCCCTGGTCAACGGTCCAGGTCCAGATGGCAGATCGATATCGCGCGGGGTGACGGCCCACTGCCCGCAGACGCAGGCGATTCCCTGCCGTTCGCGACCTTGCCGCGCTCAAACGCCACCGAATACGATTGACGCACGTCACAGGTGCCTTGTTCGGGGCGCCGTCGCGGTCCGGTCGGCACCGAGGTCCGGCGTTCTCGGACAGTAGGAGCTGCGCGCGACCGCACGCATTGCGGAGCCGGCCCGACGGACGGAGAGCGTGATGACTGAGGTGAGCGACGACCTCGGTGTGTTGAGGTCGGCGATCGGCGGGCCGGTGTTCGGCCCCGGCGACACCGGATACGACGAGGCCAGATCGATCTGGAACGGCGACATCGATCGCCGTCCCGTCTGCGTCGCGCGCTGCGTATCCGCCGGTGACGTCGGTTCCGCGCTGAGCTTCGCCCGGGATCGGGAGCTCGAGGTCTCGATCCGGGGCGGCGGGCACGCCTACAGCGGTACCTCGGTCAGCGAGGGCGGCCTGATGATCGACCTCAGCGCGATGAACGGCACCTCGGTGGAACCCGAGACCGGGATGGCACGGATCGGTGGCGGCGCCACGATGGCGGATCTGGACGCCGCGACCCAGGCACACGGGCTGGCGGTGACCGGCGGGGTGATCAGCCACACCGGGGTCGGTGGACTCACCCTCGGCGGCGGCATGGGTTGGCTGACCCGTCTCGCGGGGCTGTCCATCGACAACCTGGCGTCGGCCGAGGTGGTGCTCGCGAACGGCAGCGTCGTCCGGGCGTCCGACGACGAGCATCCGGAGCTGTTCTGGGCGCTGCGGGGCGGCGGCGGGAACTTCGGCGTGGTGACCGAGTTCGAGTACCGCCTGCACCCGGTCGGCCCCGAGGTGAACCTCGGACTGTTCTTCTGGTCGCTCGACGACGGCGCCGCCGCGCTGCACGTGTGCGAGGAGTTCATCCCGACACTGCCGGCACGGGCCGGCTGCCTGATCGCGGCCGGAATGTGCGCACCTCCGGAACCGTTTGTACCCGAACAGTTCCGGGGCATACCCGGCCACGCGCTCATCATCGCCGGGTACTCCTCGACGGCCGAGCACGCGGCCACGGTGGCGCCGATCCGGGACGCCCTGGCACCGCTGTTCGAGTTTGTCACCCCGATCCCCTACACCGGACTGCAGCAGATGCTCGACGGCTCCGCGCCATGGGGCATCCTCGGCTACGAGAAGGCGCTCGACCTCGACGCCCTCACGGACGAGGTGATCGCCGTGATCGTCGAGCGGGCGCCGCGCAAGAGTTCTCCGCTCTCGTTCATGCCGATCTTCCGACTGGACGGGGCCTTCACCGCGGTCGGCGAGGACGACACGGCGTTCGGCGGTGCCCGCACCCCGCACTACGTCTGCAACATCACCGGGATGTCCGACACCCCCGAGGTATTCGCCGCGGACCGGGCCTGGACCCGATCGATCTGGGAGGCGCTCCGGCCGCTCTCCTCGAACCAGGGCAGCTACGTCAACTTCATGGCGGAACCCGACGAGGACCGGGTCCGCGCCGCGTACGGTTCCGGCAAGTACGACCGGCTGGCCGCGGTCAAGGCACAGTACGACCCCGACAACACCTTCCACCTCAACGCCAACATCAAGCCGGCCTGAGCCACGGGACTAGTCCGGCCGCCCGGCCGCGACGACCGCCCGCACGGCGTCGGGCAGCCGGTCCCGGCGGCTCTTCGGCGGCCGGGCACCGGCCTGGAGGTAGCGGCCGGCGAAGCTGTACGGCAAGTCGACCAGGGCCAGCACCACCAGGTCCGTCTCCCGCTTGCCCGCCCGCCCGAACACCGCGCGCGCCAGCTCCGCGATCAGGCTGCCGGTCTGCTCGTCGGACCGCCCCACCTCGGCGATCAGCTCGTCGCCCAGATTCAGGTGCAGCACGTCCTCGCGGCGCAGCCGATCGAGCAACAGCATGTCGCCTGGCTCGGAAACGCAGTGGTCGTAGAGCGCGAGGGCCAGCTCGACCACCACCTCGACGGGATCCCCTGCGGGGTCGAACCCGGCGGGGCGGACCTCCTGCGTGCGACGCACGGCACGCAGCCAGGTCCGGGCGAGCAGTTCGTCGATCGAGGCGAAGCGGTGGTAGATCGACCCGGTCGGCGCACCGGCCCGCGCGGCGATCAGCGCGACCGTCGCGGATCGCGGACCGCGCTCGAGGATCACCTCACGCGCGGCGTCGAGCAGTGCGTCGGTGGAGAACGTGGTGCGGGCCATTCGCCGAGTATCGCAGAGTCCGCTACTGGACAGCCATCCGTTCTAGAAGATATTTTCTAGAAATGACATTCTCCAATACCCCCGACGACCTGCCCACCCTGCACCGCGACGGCGACGTCTTCGTGCTGAGCCTCGGCTCCGGCGAGAACCGGTTCAACCCCGGCTGGCTCGACTCGATCGACGCGCACCTCGACGCGATCGAGGCCGCCGAGGGCCCAAAGGCACTCGTCACCACCGCGACGGGCAAGATCTGGAGCAACGGCCTCGACCTGCCGTGGTTGATGGCCAATGCCGACCAGATCCCGGCGTTCAGCGCGCGGGTCGAGGCTCTGTTCGCCCGCGTCCTCGCCCTGGGATTGCCGACCGTCGCGGCGCTGCAGGGGCACGCCTTCGGCGCGGGCGCCATGCTCGCGCTCGCCCACGATCAGCGGGTCATGCGCGCCGACCGCGGGTACTTCTGCTTCCCCGAGGTCGACATCCAGATCCCCTTCTCGGTTGGCATGTCCGAACTGATCGCGGCCAAGCTCCCCGTGCGGACCGCGCATGACGCCATGACCACCGGCAGGCGCTACGGCGGAGCCGAGGCCACCGCAGAGGGCATCGCCGACGAGGCGGTGGACGAGCAGGCCGTCCTTTCCACCGCGATGGACCGCGCCAGGGGCCTCGCGTCCAAGGCGGGCGCGACCCTGGCCACGATCAAGCAGCGCCGATTCCGCACGGCGCTCGGGGAGCTGCGCAACCCCGACTAGGCCCGCTACTCCTCCCCCAGGTCGCCGTACTCGGGCTCACCCGAACGCTCATAGGTGCTGAGGACGACACCGGTACTCGTGGTCCGCGACTGAGCCAAGGAATAGGCGGTCGGCAGGGCGTCGGTCGGGAACAGCCGCTTCCCGGTGCCGAGCAGGACCGGGAACGACAGCAGGCGCAGCGTGTCGATCAGGCCCTCCTTCAGCAGCCACCGCACGAGCACCCCGCTGCCGTGGACCTGTAGCTCACGGCCGTCCTGCTCCTTGAGCGCGGCGATCGCCGCGCGCGGATCGCCGGTGATCAGCCGCGTGTTCTGCCAGTCGGCCGCGGCGAGGGTGGTGGTGACGACGTGCTTCGGCAGCGTGTTGAGCCTGGTGGCGATCGGGTGCGCGGGGTCTGTCTGCAGCGGCCAGTACGACGCGAAGATCTCGTACGTCTTCCGGCCCAGCAGAAAGGCGTCCGCCTCGTCGAACACCTCGGTCATGAACCGCCCGAAGTCCTCGTCGTCGAACGGCGCCGACCAGCCCCCGTGGACGAACTTGCCGCTGGGGTCCTCTTCGGGACCGCCAGGCGCCTGGTAGACGCCGTCGAGGGTGACGAAGGTGGTGACAGTCAGTTTCATCGTCGTGCTCCTGTGCGCTCGGTGTCGCGGGTGTCACTGCTTCTGACTCACGGAGCGACCGAAACTCATCGGCGCTACCGAAATGTCCCGAGCAGCCGGTCGCGCTCCCGTTCGGCGGTGTCCCTGATCTCCTCGACCACGGCCGCCACCTCCCGCCTTCGCAGCGCCTCCGACCTGGCCACGAGCCAATAGGTCAGCTTTGTCGAGACCAACTCCGGCAGCAGCCGCACCAGGTCCGAGTGCCGGTCGGCCATGAAGCACGGCAACAGCCCGATGCCCGCCGCGGCCCTGGTGGCCTCCACGTGCACGAAGACGTTCGTGGAGCTGACCGATTCCCGCATCTCGGGTGCGATGCTCCGCGCGACGTCGAGGTCGTCGACCTGCAGCATCGAATCGACGAAGTACACAAGGGAGTGCTCGGCGAGCTCCTCTATCGCGTGCGGGGTGCCCCGCTCACGCAGATAGTCGCGGGAGGCGTACAGCCCCAGCACGTAGTCCGCCAACGGCAGGGCCTCCGCCCGGTGCACCTGCGGCCTGCCGACCACGATCTCCACGTCCATGCCCGACCGCTGCCGGGAGGCGCGGCGGGTGGTCGCCACGATCTCCACCGCGAGGTCCGGGTGGCGCCTGCGGACCCGCGCGGCGGCGGGCGCGGCGATGTACGCACTGAACCCGTCCGTCGCGGACACCCGCACCACCCCCTTGAGCCTGCCCTGCCCGGAGGAATCGGAGGCGAGCGCGTCGACCACCGACTCGACGCTCTCCGCCGCGGCCAGCGCCTGCCTGCCGAGGTCCGTCAGCTCCCAGCCACCCGCCGCCCGCACCAGCAGTCGCCCGCCCAGGCTCTTCTCCAGAGCCGCGATGCGGCGGGAGATGGTCGTGTGATTGACGCCGAGATCCTCTGCGGCCGAGGTGAAGCGCCCGGTCCGGCCGACGGCGAGCAGCACCAGGAGGTCATCGGCACTCGGACGACCGAGCGAATGCCGGTCCACGGAATCCACCACATCTGCATTCTTGCAGATACAAGGTGCGATTTTCCTCATTGTGGGGCGCATCGCGTGCACCAATACTCATCGCAGGACGCCGAATGTGGACTACATCACAGGGCGGACGCGATTGTCGGGCCGAGCACACGAGGAGTTCAGCGATGAGTACCGAACAACTGTCACGGGCGGGTGGAGGCGACCCAGGCCCGGCCCAGGACACCGCGCCGTCCGGGCTGAAAAAGGTCGTCGGCGCCTCGATGGCGGGGACCGTCGTCGAGTGGTACGAATTCTTCCTCTACGGCACCGCCGCCACACTGGTCTTCTCCAAGGTCTTCTTCCCCGCGGGCGGGAACGAGCTCGACGCGATCATCGCGGCGTTCGTCACCTACGCGGTCGGCTTCGCGGCCCGGCCCATCGGCGGCATCGTCTTCGGGCACTTCGGCGACAAGTTCGGCCGCAAGAAGCTGCTGCAGTTCAGCCTGCTGCTCGTCGGTGCGGCCACCTTCCTGATGGGCTGCATCCCCACCTTCGGACAGATCGGTTACTGGGCGCCCGCGATCCTGGTGGCGCTGCGCTTCATTCAAGGCTTCGCCGTCGGCGGCGAATGGGGCGGCGCGGTGCTGCTCGTCGCCGAGCACAGCCCCAACCGCAGTCGCGGATTCTGGGCCAGCTGGCCGCAAGCGGGTGTCCCGGCCGGCAACCTGCTCGCCACCGTCGTGCTCCTGGTCCTGACGACCACGCTCTCCGACGCGGCCTTCCTCAGCTGGGGCTGGCGCGTCGCCTTCTGGCTGTCCGCCCTGATCGTGTTGGTGGGCTACTACATTCGCACCAAGGTCAGTGACGCGCCGATCTTCCTCGAGGCACAGAAGCTGGTCGAGAAGAACAAGGCCGCCTCGTACGGCGTGTTCGAGGTGCTGCGCCGCTACCCGCGCGGCGTGCTCACCGCGATGGGGCTGCGGTTCGCGGAGAACATCATGTACTACCTGGTGGTGACCTTCTCGATCACCTATCTCAAGGTGGTCGTGCACGCCGACACCAGCAAGATCCTGTGGATGATGCTCATTGCCCACGGCGTGCATTTCATCGCGGTTCCGCTGTGCGGCAGGCTGTCCGACACCCTCGGCCGCCGCCCCACCTACCTGATCGGTGCCGTCCTCGCTGGCACCTGGGGCTTCTTCGCCTTCCCGATGATGGACAGCGCGCACAACGCGGTCGTCCTGGCGGCCATCGTGATCGGGCTGATCATCCACGCCTTCATGTACGCCGGCCAGCCCGCGATCATGGCGGAGATGTTCCCAACCCGGATGCGCTACTCCGGTGTCTCGCTCGGCTACCAGGTCACCTCGATCGTGGCGGGCTCGCTCGCGCCGATCATCGCGGCCAGCCTGCTCAGCCGCTTCCACTCGTCCGTGCCGATCGCGTTCTACCTGCTCGGCGCCTCGGTCGTGACCATCGTCGCGGTCGCCTTCGCCCGCGAGACCAAGGGCATCTCGCTCGAATCCGTCGACGCCGCGGACGCGAAGACCCTCGCCGAGGAGAAGGCGGCGGACGCCCCGCTCGTCGCCGGCCAGAACGCGGCGGTGGCCCGATGACGCAGCAGACCCTCGCCGGGCGATCCGCCCTGATCACCGGCGGTGCGAGCGGGATCGGCGCGGCCACCGCAAGGGCGCTCGCGGACAGGGGCGCCCGGGTCGTGATCGCCGATGTCGACGACATCGCGGCCAAGACACTCGCCGACGAGCTCGACGGCCGGGCCTGGGCCGTCGACCTGCTCGACACGGAGGCGCTCGCCGGGCTCACCCTCGAGACGGACATCCTGGTGAACAACGCGGGCGTGCAGAGCATCAGCCCCATCGAGGATTTCCCGCCCGCGGAGTTCCGCAGGCTGTTGACGCTGATGGTGGAGGCACCCTTCCTGCTGATCCGGGCGGCCCTTCCGCACATGTACGCCAACGGGTTCGGCCGGATCATCAACGTCTCCTCCGTGCACGGGCTGCGGGCCTCCGAGTTCAAGTCCGCATATGTCACCGCGAAACACGGCCTCGAGGGGCTGTCAAAGGTGACCGCGCTCGAGGGCGGCAGGCACGGGGTGACCAGCAACTGCGTCAATCCCGGGTACGTGCGAACCCCCTTGGTGGAGAAGCAGATCGCCGACCAGGCTGCCGTGCACCGCATCCCCGAGGAGGAGGTGCTGGCGCGGGTGATGCTCACCGAGAGCGCGATCAAGCGACTGGTCGAACCGGCCGAGGTGGCCTCGCTGGTGGCCTGGCTGGCAGGCGATGAGGCCGGCATGGTGACCGGTGCCTCGTACACGATGGACGGCGGGTGGAGCGCGCGATGATGGACAAGACCGTACAGACCGCCGCCGAGGCCGTCGCCGACATCACCGACGGCTCCAGCGTGGCGGTGGGTGGGTTCGGGCTCTGCGGCATCCCGTCGGCGCTCATCCAGGCGGTGCTCGACGGCGGCGCATCGGATCTCGAGGTCGTCAGCAACAACTGCGGCGTCGACGACTGGGGCCTGGGATTGCTCCTCGGCGCGGGCCGGATCCGGAAGATGGTCTCCTCCTACGTCGGGGAGAACAAGGAGTTCGAGCGCCAGTTCCTCTCCGGCGAACTGGAACTCGAGCTGACCCCGCAGGGCACGTTGGCGGAGAAGCTCCGGGCCGGCGGCTCGGGCATCGCGGCCTTCTACACCCAGAGCGGGGTCGGCACCCAGGTCGCCGACGGCGGACTGCCGCGACGCTACGACGGCGCAGGCGGCGTCGCGGTGGCCTCGCCAGCCAAGCCGGTGCAGGCCTTCGGCGGCCGCGACTACGTGCTCGAGGAGGCGATCAGTACGGACTTCGCCCTCGTCCACGCCGCGCGGGGCGACCGTCACGGCAACCTGGTGTTCGACCTGTCGGCCCGCAACTTCTCGCCGCTGGCCGCCATGGCGGGCCGGATCACCGTCGCGCAGGTCGAGGAACTGGTGGAACCGGGTGAACTCGATCCCGACGCCGTGCACCTGCCGGGGGTCTACGTGCACCGCGTGCTCGAGGTCGGCCACGGCATCACCAAACGGATCGAAAAGCGCACCGTCAGAACGACTACCGAGAGTGAGCGATGAGCATGGCCGGCGGCAACACCACGGCGGGCGCCCGCACCCGCGAGGAGATGGCGGCGCGGACCGCGCAGGAGCTGCGCGACGGCTGGTACGTGAACCTGGGGATCGGACTGCCCACCCTGGTGCCGAACTTCGTGCCCGCCGACTGCTCGGTGGTGCTGCAGTCGGAGAACGGGATCCTCGGCGTCGGCCCGTATCCGACTGAGCCCGAGATGGATCCGGACCTGATCAACGCGGGCAAGGAGACGGTGACGGTGCTCCCGGGAGCCTCGTTCTTCGACTCCGCGCTCAGCTTCGGGATGATCAGGGGCGGCAAGATCGACGCGGCGATCCTCGGCGGCATGCAGGTCTCGGCGACCGGCGACCTGGCGAACTGGATGATCCCCGGCAAGATGGTGAAGGGTCCAGGCGGGGCGATGGACCTCGTGCACGGCGCGGGCCGGGTGATCGTGCTGATGGAGCACTGCGCCAGGGACGGCGCGCCGAAGATCGTCGAGCGGTGCTCGCTGCCGCTGACCGGCCGGGCGGTGGTGCACCGCATCATCACCGATCTGGCCGTCATCGACGTCACCGCCGCAGGCCTGGTCCTGCGTGAGGTCGCGCCGGGTGTCGAGGTGGCGCAGGTACTGGAGTGCACGGAGCCGGAGCTGATCGTCGACCTGCCGCTCGCGGCGGCGCCTGCCTGAGCGAACCTCCCGCCGGGCTCCGGTGAACGTGTTGCATTTTCTGCGCCGATCCGCAAGTCGAAATCGGTGGATTTCCGAGACCGGTGGGCCTCGAAGGCCAGCTGAAACCGACATTCCAGGCAATACCCGCGATTTCTGACACAACTCGTTACCCGACCGTAACTTGCGGTGCCTGTAGTCAAAACTGCAACAAGTTCCCGATTGCGGTGGCACAGTGTGGGCAATTTCATCCAACCGATGCTCGACATCTCTCCCGCGAGTCGGGCGCAAGGAGTGTTATGTCCAAGTCCACAGTGCGGCAATGCGCCGTACCGGTCACGTCCGTGGCGATGGCCGCGGGTCTGCTGTTGATCGGCAGTCCCGCGTCCGCGGCACCCACGACCACCTCGTTCAAGAACGCCTGCCAGGCAAGCGCGGTACTCACCGTCCACAAGGTGGCCGACACGTCGATGACCGTCGACGCACCGGCCTCGGTCACGGCGGGTGAGACGTTCACCTATCGCATCCAGCCCGGCGGTGGGTCGTACCCCAACAGCGACTCGGGTGCCACGACCACCAACATCTCGCGACTGAAGGTCGACTACGAGATCCCCGCGAACGCGACGTTCGTCAGCGCCGCCGTCGTGGCGGGCACGGGCGTGAACCTCGACGGCGTGGCGCCGTCGGTGACGCGTATCAACGACTCGGGCAACCCCGACGGCGGCGGCAACCTCCTGCGTCTGTCGGGCAACAACGAAGTCATCGGCAACAGCCCCTCGTCGAGCACCAACAGCCAGGGCGGCATCCGGGCACCGAAGCTCAAGAAGAATCTCGACGGCAGCACCAACGGCAACGGGGACAGCTGGTTCCGGCTTCCCGCCATCGACGTGACCGTCGTCGCCGGCAGCGGCGGTGTCATCACGCCGAAGGTGCGCACCGCCGGCAGCGCCGGTACCTACAACGCGAACGAGAACTACTACACCTTCCTGCCCCTCGCCAGCTTCTTCGGCAACCAGTGGGCACCCACCCGCTGCACCCCGCGCGACGCCCAGGGTTCGGCATTGAACGCGGGTGCAGGGCCGCTGGCCACGATCAACGTGGGCGCCGCCGCTGCGGACACCACCACCACACTCAACGTTCCCGGCACCGCCAAGACCGGCACCGCCGTCGACCTCACCGCCACCGTCGCCCCCGCGGGCGCCACCGGCACCGTCCAGTTCAAGGACGGCGCCAACAACATCGGCAACGCCGTCCCGGTCAACAACGGCACCGCCACCCTGAATCACACCTTCACCTCCGACGGCGCACACGCCATCACCGCCGTCTACAGCGGCGACGCCGCCAACAAGCCGTCCACCTCGGCCGCGGCAACCGTGACCGTCAGCACGGACCCGGTCATCGTCGACACCACCACCACGCTGAACGTCCCAGCCACCGCCAAGACCGGCACCGCCGTCGACCTCACCGCCACCGTCGCCCCCGCGGGCGCCACCGGCACCGTCCAGTTCAAGGACGGCGCCGACAACATCGGCAACGCCGTCCCGGTCGACAACGGCACCGCCACCCTCAGCCACACCTTCACCTCCGACGGCGCACACGCCATCACCGCCGTCTACAGCGGCGACGCCGGCAACAAGCCGTCCACCTCGGCAGCCGCCACGGTGACGGTGACGACGGATCCCGTCATCGTCGACACCACCACCACACTCAACGTCCCGGCCACCGCCAAGACCGGCACCGCCGTCGACCTCACCGCCACCGTCGCCCCCGTGGGCGCCACCGGCACCGTCCAGTTCAAGGACGGCGCCGACAACATCGGCAACGCCGTCCCGGTCAACAACGGCACCGCCACCCTGAACCACATCTTCACGACCACTGGTGCGCACGCCATCACCGCCGCCTACAGCGGTGACGCGACGAACAAGCCGTCCACCTCCGCGGCATCGAACGTCGATGTCTCGGTCAACGCCATGGACACCACCACCACCCTGAACGTCCCGGCAACCGCCAAGACCGGCACCGCCGTCGACCTCACCGCCACCATCGCCCCCGCCCCCAGCGGCGGCACCGTCCAGTTCAAGGACGGCGACACCAACATCGGCGGCCCGATCACCCTCAACGGCGCCACCGCGACCCTGAACCACACCTTCACCACCGACGGGGCGCACCCGGTCACGGCCGTCTACAGCGGCGCCGACGGCTTCAACACCAGCACCAGCACGGCCTCGACCGTCCAGGTCTCCACCGACCCCGTCATCGTCGACACCGTGACCACGATCAATGTCCCCGGAGAAGCGAAAACCGGTGACTCTGTTGACCTCTGGGCCCTGGTGAAGGACAACGAGGGCAACAACGCCGCAGGCGGCACCGTGCAGTTCAAGGACGGTGGCACCAACATCGGCGGCCCGATCGGGCTGGTCGACGGTGGCGCGAAGCTGGTCCACACGTTCACCACCACCGGAGCGCACTCGATCTCCGCGGTCTACAGCGGCGACGGGAACTTCAACGGCTCCACCGGACAGGCCCAGACCGTCAATGTCACCGACCCGGCGCCCGTCGAGGTCGCGACGGTGACCACGCTGACCGCCCCCGGCACCGCCACCAAGGGCATGCCGGTGGACCTGTCGGCCGCGGTGAAGACCGAGTCCGGCGAGGCGGTGACCTCGGGCACCGTGACCTTCATGGACGGCAACACCGCGATCGGTGAGGCGGTCGACGTGGTCAACGGACAGGCGACGCTGTCCTACAAGTTCACCCAGACCGGTGACCGCCAGATCAAGGCCGTCTACAGCGGCGCAACCGGATTCAAGGAGTCGACGTCGAGCGCGTCGACCGTGAAGGTCTCCGGCGGCGGCAACCCGGGCGGCACCGGATCGCTCGGTTCGCTCGGCAGCATCTTCGGTTCCTAGCGGCACACTGACGAACGCCCCCACCCGCCAGGTGGGGGCGTTCGTCGTCCGTCCTGGTCGAGGTTTCACGTGAATCACCGGCATCCGGCATGCGACCACCGGGCAGGCGAAATCTCCCTGAGCACAACCCACTCGCGCGCCGCGGCAATGACCTATGTTGGCCGGATGACCATGGCTCCCCCACGGCTGAGCAGATCCACCGTCACCGGCTACTCGCTCGGCTCGGTCGGCACCGGAGGCTTCGCCACACTGCCCGGGCTGGTACTCGCCTACTACCTCACCGACACGCTCGGTGTGGCCGCCGCGGTGGCCTCGCTGGTGGTATTCGCACCCAAAGCGCTCGACGTGCTGATCAACCCGTACATCGGTTCTCGAAGCGATGCCGACGCGGCCCGCACCGGGACCCGACGCCGGTTCCTGCTCCTCGGCGCGCTGGCCCTGCCGGTGTTCTTCGCGCTCACCTTCGCGGTGCCCGCAGGCGCCTCCACCCTGGTCGGCTGTCTCTGGGTGACCGCGGCATTCATCCTCGCCGCGATCGCCTTCGGCCTGTTCCAGGTTCCGTACATCGCGCTGCCCGCCGAGCTGACCGAGGACTATCACGAGCGGTCCCGGTTGATGTCCTGGCGCGTCGCGGTGCTCGCCGTCGCGATCCTGCTGTTCGGTGCCGGCGGTCCTGCGCTGCGCGAACTCGGCGGCGGGGGCAGGACGGGATACCTGCTGATGGGCGTGATCGCCGGGCTGACCCTCGGGCTCGGGATGCTCGGCGCCTGGCGAATCGCACCGCGCAGCATCGGCGTTGACGTCGATCACACCCCGGTCGAGACGTCGTCGGGCCACGGGCTCGCCGACAGCCTCGCCGCGGTGCGCTCGAGCGGCCCGTTCCGATCCCTCCTCGGCACCTTCGCGCTCCAGGCGCTGGCGATCGGCTGCATGCTCGGCTCAGCCCAGTACGCGGCCACCTACGTGCTGGACTCCGAGGGTGCGGTGTCGATCCTGTTCGCCGCCCTGGTCGCACCGGCGCTTGCGGTGATGCCGATGTGGATCCGGCTGGTGCGGGCGTGGGGCAAGCAACGCGCGTACTTCCTGGCGTCGGGCCTGTTCCTGGCGGCCTCGGTCGCGATGCTCGGTCTGATCGCCGCCCCCGGGCCGTGGGTGTACGCGGTGGTGGCGGTGGCGGGGATCGGGTATGCCGGCATGCAGATGCTGCCGATGTCGATGCTGCCGGACGTGATCAGCGACCACGAGAACACCGCCACCGGATCCGTGCGCGCAGGCGCCTTCAGCGGGGTGTGGACCGCCGCGGAGACCCTTGGCTTCGCGCTCGGCCCCGCGGTGGTGCTGGCCATCCTCGCCGTGACGGGGTTCGTCTCCTCGACCACCGACCACCCCGTCGCGCAGTCCGACGGGGCGATCACCGGGATCGTGATCGCTCTCGCCGCCGTGCCCGCGGTGCTGGTGGCCGCGAGCCTGGTGACCTTGCGCGGATACCGACTGGCGGCCGAAGAACTGAACAGGAGCGGCAAGTGATCTTCGAACGCAGCACCGCCGAGGTGCTCGCCCGGCTCGACGAGCTGAGGAAGGCGGACGCCCCGACCGAGGGCGGGCACCTGCTCTCCTATGTATACGACCCCGGGATCGCGGAACTGCACGAGGTGGCGGCCGAAGCGGCCCGAAAGGCCCAGCCTCTCAACGGACTCGACCCGACCACCTTCCCCTCCGTCGCGGCGCTCGAGCGCGACCTCGTCGCGATGGCCCGCGATGTGTTGGCCGCGGGCGTGCCCGACGTCGTCGGCAGCGTCACCAGCGGCGGCACCGAGAGCTGCCTCCTCGCGGTCAAGTCCGCCCGCGACACCTGGCGCGCGAGCACCGGCAGCGAGGCTCGGCCCACCCTGGTGATCGGATCCACCGCGCACGCCGCGTTCATCAAGGCGGCGCACTACCTGGACCTGCGGCTGCGGGTGCTGCCGGTGGACCCCGACACCTGCAGGCTGCGCGCCGAGGACGTGGCGGCCGCACTGGACGAGACCGTCGCGCTGGTGGTCGCGTCGACACCGTCCTACCCACACGGAGCCCTGGATCCGATCGCGGAGATCGCGGAAGTCTGTGCGGCCCGAGGTGTCGCCGTGCATGTCGACGGCTGCATCGGGGCCTGGGTGCTGCCGTGGTGGCCGGGCGCCGAGGAACGCCCCGCCTGGGACCTGCGGGTGCCGGGCGTCGCGAGCGTCTCGGTGGACCTGCACAAGTACGGCTACGCCCCGAAGGGGGTGTCGGTGCTGCTCTACCGGGACCGCGACCGGCACCGGCGCCAGTGGTTCGCGACCAGTGCCTGGCCCGGCTACGCCGTCGTCAACCCCACCATCCTCGGCTCCAGGACGGTGATGCCGATCGCCGCGGGCTGGGCGGTGTCGCAGACGCTCGGGCGCGCCGGGTTCGCCGAACTGACCGGGCAGATCGCGCGGGCGGCCGAGCAGGTGCACAAGGCGATCGACGGCATCGAGGGGCTCCGGGTCGTCGGCGACCCGATCGGCCCGCTGCTCGCGGTGGCCGCCGACCCCGATGTCGCCGCCGAGCGCAGCGTGGACCCGCACCGCTGGGCGGACGCCGCGAAGGACCTGGGCTGGACCCTGCAGCCGCAGCCGGGGCGTACCCAGTCGGACGGCACCGCCCTGCCGCGCACCACCCACCTGACGCTCACGCCGGTCACCGAGCGGGTCAGCGTGGAGCTGTGTGACGCGCTCGCCGAGGCGGCCGACTCGGTGCGCGGCGTGCCGGGCGCGCAGGCGCCCGCCGACGTGGTCGCGGCCGCCGGTCAGATCCGGCCCGAGGACCTCACCAGCGACAACTGCGCCGCCGTCCTCGCCCTCGTTGGGCTCGAGCCCGGCGGCGGGCTGGACGGCCCGCTGGCCGAGGTGCTTGCGCTGATCGAGGCGCTGCCCGAGCCGGTGGCGGAGCGACTGCTGATCGAGTTCCTCGCGCGGTTCATGGAGTAGGCGCCTGCGGCGCCTGTGCGCGCTTGACGAGGGTCAGGACTCGTCAAGCGCGCACGGGGCTACGCCCCCTGCGCCTGCCACATCCAGTGCAGCTGCTCGAGCCGCGCGGTGATGGCGATGAGCAGGTCCTGGGTGGCCGGGTCGGCCTTCTCCGTGAGTTCGATGCGGGCACGGAGGCGTGCGATGACCGCGGCCAGGTTCGCCACGATGGCGTCGACCACCTCGGTGTCCTTGGTCCAGCCCGCCCCGAAGCCCGTGGTCCCCGCGTCCGCGGCGACGGTGGCCGAACGGCCGTCCGGGCTGACCCCGACCGCGGTGGCACGCTCGGCCGCCTGGTCGGTGAAATCACGTGCTGCTGCGACCAATTCGTCCAGCGACGGGTGTACCGACAGGAAGCTTCGACCGATGACGTTCCAGTGCGCCTGCTTGGCGATGAGACCGAGGTCGATCAGGTCCACGACGGTGCCCTGTAGGGCCTCCCCCGCGATCTGCTGCTGTCCGGCGTCGAGGGTGCTGACAATGGGGCTGGTGGTCATGGGTTCACTCCTGCGGTTTCGTATGCATCCGGTTTCGTAGTGAGTGCTGATGCGTCATCGGCTCTCACTACTCTCAACGACCGGCCCGCGCGTCAGTTCCCGGATGTGGCGAAGGGCACGTCCACGAAACGAAACGGCATCCATTCCGCCGCAGCCCCTCGACTCCTCGCCTCCGCCGGGAAACCATGGGAAGAGTTCCGTCGACAGGGGAGGCCGTCATGGAGTCCGTCATCGTGTTTCTGTTGGCCTGCGCTGTCTACTGGTGGGGCCTGCTCTGACGCACGTCCTCCTCCACCTCCGTGGTCCGAGCCCATCGAGAAACCCACTCCGGGAATCGCATTCGACGGATCGCGCTCATGACGGTCCCTCTGGATCGTGGGCCTGAGCCGATTTCTCGCTCGCTGCCGCCTGACACTGCGGGCAGCTCCCCCAGAACACGACCTCGGCTTCGTCGATCGCGAAGCCGTGTGTGTCCGAGGGCTGCAGACAGGGGGCCCGGCCGACGACGCAGTCCGCGTCGAACACCGCGCCGCAGCCGCGGCAGACGAGGTGGTGGTGGTTGTCTCCCGTTCGGGCCTCGAACCGGGCCGGGGATCCGGCCGGTTCGATGCGGCGGAGTATCCCAGCGGCCACGCAGGCCTTCAGCACGTCGTACACGGCCTGGGTGGAGACGGACCCAAGCTGACGGCGCGCCTCGGTGGCCACTCGATCCGCATCAGAATGCGGTTGTGCTGCAACGGCATTCAAGACAGCAACACGAGGAGCGGTCACCCGGAGCCCCGCCGCGCGTAATTGCGCCCGGGGGTCGAGGTGACCGCCTCCGTGCCCCATAAGCCCAGTATGCGCCGGTCCTGGAACACGTCAAGAATGGCCGTCGCGGTCTGGGGAGCATCCTGACCGGTCGGTTCACCACGGACACGACGAAGGGCCACCCGAGAAGATCGGGCGGCCCTTCGGGTCGCGTCCCACAGGCGCCTCTCGGCGAGTGGTCGCTCGAAGCGACTAAAGGGGTGAGGCCCGGGGCATGTCCGGACGCCGACGAGGGGTTCAACGGGCGCGGGCCCGAGTTTGTTCCCGGGCGCGGGCGCCGCCGGCTCTCGAGCCTGCGACCTCGGGCAACGCACTGGAACAAGTCCGCCCGGACCGGGAGCTCCCGGTCCGGGCGGAGTTGTCGCGCTCGGTGTCAGCTCAGGGCTTTGATCGCCTTCGCGACACCCTCGCCGTAGGCCGGGTCACAGGCGGTGCAGTTGTCGATGTGCCGCTGCACGACCTGCTCCGAGGCGCCGTTGATGGCGCGCGCGGTGTTGTCGAACAGCACCTGCTTCTGCTCGTCGCTCATGTTGTTGAACAACACCCGCGGCTGCGAGAAGTAGTTGTCGTCGTCCTCGCGGTAGTCGAAGTGATCCGCGACCGCGCCGACCGCCTGCGCCGGATTACGGTACTGCGGCTGCTCCTGCCACTTGCCGTAGCTGTTGGGCTCGTAGTGCAGCGATCCGCCCTGGTTGCCGTCGACCCGCATCGCACCGTCCCGGTGGAAGTTGTGCACCGGGCTCCTCGGCGCGTTGACCGGGATCTGGAAGTTGTTCACTCCCAGCCGGTAACGCTGCGCGTCACCGTAGGAGAACAACCGGCCCTGCAACATCCGGTCCGGCGAGAAGCTGATGCCGGGCACCACGTGCGCGGGGTTGAACGCGGCCTGCTCGACCTCGGCGAAGTAGTTGTCGGGGTTGCGGTTGAGCTCCCACTCGCCGACCTCGATCAGCGGGTAGTCGCCCTTCGGCCACACCTTGGTGAGGTCGAACGGGTGGTACGGCACCTTCGCCGCGTCCGCCTCCGGCATGATCTGCACGCACAGCTTCCACTTCGGGAAGTCGCCCGCCTCGATGGCGTCGAACAGATCCCGCTGGTGGCTCTCGCGGTCGCTGCCCACGAGCTCGGCGGCCTCCGCGTCGGTGAGGTTCTTGATGCCCTGCTGGACGCGGTGGTGGAACTTGACCCAGAAGCGCTCGCCCTCGGCGTTGATGAAGCTGAACGTGTGCGATCCGAATCCGTGCATGTGCCGGTACGAGGCCGGGATGCCTCGGTCGCTCATCACGATCGTCACCTGGTGCAGTGACTCCGGCAGGTTCGTCCAGAAGTCCCAGTTGTTGTTGGCGCTGCGCAGGTTCGTGCGGGGGTCGCGCTTGACCGCGTGGTTGAGGTCCGGGAACTTCAGCGGATCGCGGAAGAAGAAGACCGGGGTGTTGTTGCCGACGAGGTCCCAGTTGCCCTCCTCGGTGTAGAACTTGACGGCGAAGCCGCGGATGTCGCGCTCGGCATCGGCCGCGCCGCGCTCGCCCGCCACCGTCGAGAACCGCGCGAACAGCTCCGTCTTCTTGCCGACCTCGGAGAAGATCTTCGCGGAGGTGTACCGGGTGATGTCGTTGGTCACGGTGAACGTGCCGTAGGCACCGGAGCCCTTGGCGTGCATGCGCCGCTCCGGGATGACCTCGCGGTCGAAGTGGGCGAGCTTCTCGAGGAACCAGACGTCCTGCAGCAGCTGCGGCCCGCGCGGGCCCGCAGTGGCGACGTTCTGGTTGTCGGGTACCGGTGCACCGACCGCGGTGGTCAGCTTCTCGTCGGCGCCCTTGGTGTGCTGCGGATCAATGCCATTGCTCATCTAGTGGATCCCTTCCTTACTCTCCGCGCCTTGCGGCATCAGCACGCACTCGGCTGTGGACCTCGGTCAGAATTTCCAATCCGGGCAGGGGCGACCCACCGCGACATGGGCTGCGCGGCGTTGGGGCTGTGACTCGGTCACCCCGTCCCACTGGAACATCTTTCCCCGAACAAGGCAAGAAATGGCGAAAGGGACGAATTCCGATGCCGCCACTTATCGGGACCCCTGCACGACGGCGGGCCTTGGCACGATCCGCCTCGGTCGCTCAGCCGACACTCGCCCGCACCGCGCGCCGGGTCTGATAGTTCTCGGCGTCAAATCTCTTTGTCCGGGACCGATATCGGAACGTGAAGGTAGGCCACATCACCGAGTTGCGCCCCTCCTTGTCGAGGTACCAACTCGAGCATCCACCGGTGTTCCAGACCGTGCTCGCCAGTTGGTCGGCGATCCGCTCGTTGTATCGCGCCTGCGCGGCGGGGCGAACCTCGACGGCCTCGCCACCGTCCGCGGCGAGGTGGGCAAGCGCACCGTTGATGTACGCCGCCTGCGATTCGAGCATGTACACGATGGAGCTGTGCCCCAGGTTCGTGTTGGGCCCGTACATGAGGAACAGGTTGGGGAAACCGGCGATGGTCGTGCCCAGGTATGCCCGCGGGCTTCCCGCCCAGTGCTGAGCCAGTGTCTGCCCGTCACGGCCCCGAAGATGCTGCGCCACGGGCGGTTCGGTGGGCGAGAATCCGGTGGCGAAGATGATCGCGTCGACCTCGGTCTGCGTGCCTGCTCCGTCGACGACGCCACCCTCGGTGACCTCGGCGAGTCCCGAATCGATCAGGTCCACATCGTCGCGGGCGAGGGTGCGCAGCCAGTCGTTGGACAGCAGGACCCGCTTGCAGGTGATCGTGAACGTCGGCGTCAGCTTGCGTCGCAGCGCCCGGTCGGGAACCTGCCGCCTCAGGTGCGCCTTGGCGACCACCTGAAACGCGGGCAACAGCCGCGGCGCCTTCGCCATCGCGAGCACGTACCCCTCGCGGAAGGTGTAGACGGCCGCCCGAACGATCTTCTGCGTGAGCGGAATACGACGGTAGAGCCGCTTCTCCAGGTGGGAGAGCGTGCGGTCGCCGCGCGGCAGCACCCAGGCGGGGGTGCGCTGGAACACGGTCAGCCGCTCGACCCGATCGGCGATCTCCGGCACGAACTGCACGGCGGAGGCACCGGTGCCGATCACCGCTACCCGCTTCCCGGTCAGGTCGTAGTCGTGATCCCAGGTGGCCGAGTGGAACACCTTGCCCCGGAATGTCTCGACGCCCGGCACCTCCGGCAGCCGGGGCGTCGACAGTGCACCCGTCGCGGCGACGAGCGTCTGCGCGGTGAGCTCACCAAGAGTGGTGCGTACCCGCCACCGCGCCTCGTCGTCGTCCCACGACGCCTCGAGCAGTTCGCACCCGGTCAGTATCCGGTCACGAATGCCGGTGTCGGCGGCGGCCTTCCGCAGGTAGCGCTGAATCTCCGGCTGCCTGGCGAAGGTGTGACTCCAGTCCGGACTCGGCGCGAACGAGAACGAGTACAGGGCCGTGGGGACGTCGCACGCACACCCGGGGTAGGTGTTGTCGCGCCACGTTCCGCCGAGGTCGGCGGCCCGCTCGATGACCAGGATGTCGGCGGCCGGATCATCACGCAGCACGCGCTCGGTGACGGCGAGCCCCGCGAACCCGGCGCCCACCACCAGCACGGCGACATGGTCCGGCAGCGCAGGCGATCTCAGAGTGGCCGTCATTTCGTCACCAGGCCCTTCCATACCGGGAGCAGCCGCTTCCGGAGTTCGCTGTCGGATTCGGGGGTGCGGAACAGCGCCGAGACGGCGAGTCCGCGGGCCAACTCGATGCTCAGGTCGATGGAGTCCACGCTCATCCGCTCACCCATGATCTCGGCACTGCCCAGCCGCAGGGCATCGCCGACCTTGCGCTCGAGCGGAATCATCGCCTCGTGCAGGCCCGGATCGGTGCGCGCAGCGACCCACAGCTCGAGGGCGGCGTAGAACAGCGGACCGGTGAACGCGTCGACGAGGGTTTCGATCCCCTGGTCGGGATCGGGCCTGGCGCCGAGGATCTCGGCCAGGCGCTTCTCCACCAGGTGTTCGACGGCCGCGACCACGAGCGATTCCTTGGTCGGGAAGTGATGCAGCTGCGCCCCGCGGGAGACCCCCGCCCTACGCGCGATCTCCTGGGTGCTGGTCCGGGCGTAGCCGACCTCGACGAGTAGCGCTATCGCCGCGTCGAGCAGCTTCGCCCGCGTCGCCGCCGTTCGTTGCGCCTGCGTGCGCGGGCCCTGCTCGGTGTCCTGAGTCACACCGAGCACGGTAGTGGGAAAACTAAAAACAGTCCAGACTGTCGTTAAGTTTGATTCTCTGTCTCGGGCGATGCCCCCTCGACCTCAGGCGACGACGCCGCGGCCGCGGCCACTCCCGGCCGGGCGAGCACCTCGACGGCGATCAGCGCGAGCAGGGCCAGCAACGCGATCGTGAACACCACCGCCCCGGACGGATAGGTCCAGAAGACCAGCACCGCGACGGCGATCGCGACGATCGCCACCCGCAGCGGCACCCGCAGTCGTGCGGTCCAGACCTCGAGCTGGCTCGGCGCCCTGCCCTCCCCCGTCTTCCTGATCTTGTCGACAGCCCGCGTGAACCCGCGGCGCACCGCGAGCGCGGAGGTCGACCCTCCGGTCAGGTAGCCGATCAGCGCGACGACGATCCCGGTCAGGAACCAGGCACGCACCATCGTCTTGAGCGGAGCTGCCAGGGCATCCACCACCGCCGCGGCCGCCGCGGGCGACAACACATCCGACGGGATCTCGTCGATGTACACCGCGCGGGCGATGTGGGCCGACACAGCCAGCAGCGCCATCGCGATCGCGGCCCCCAGCCCCACCAGCGACAGGGCCCGCAGCCGCCTGCCGTGCGGCGCGGCGAACACCGCCCCGATCGCCGCCAGCACCGCGAGCCACGGCAGCCAGGTGGCGGCCTTGTCCAGCGCGTTGACGGCCCGCTGCGCCTTCACGAGGTCGGCAGACTGGAAGATCACGAAGCTCGCGTCGACGTCGGGGATCTTGTCGGCGAAGGCGAACCCCCGCTCGGTCAGGTTCTCCTTGACGGTCTTGAGGATCGCGTCGAGCGGCACGCTCACCGTGCCCTTCTCGTCGATCTCGACCACACCGGTCTCGCCGGTCGCGACCGCCACGAGGTTCTCGTGGGCGATCCGGTTCGCGTCGACCCACGCGCTCTCGAACTGGTCGCTGCTCACCAACGAGTGCACGGTGTCCCGGATGAAACCCTCGGCCTGGCCTGCGATCACCGGAGCCAGGCCGACGACCTGCTGCGGCACCCGCGGCGCGTTCTCGGTCAGTGCCGTCAGCGCCTCCTGCGTGATCTTCTCGACGTCGAGCCTGGTGAAGATCTGGCGCGTCACCTGGTTGGTGATCTCGTCCTGCACGGCCGGGTCGGCGCCGAGCGGCGCGACGGTCGCCACATACCGGTCGGTGTCGAGGATCTCGCTCCGCGTGTAGCGGGCCAGCACCGAGGTCAGCAGCAGCACCGCGACCAGGACGATCAGGAGGCCGGACGCGGTCCAGCGCAACGCGCCGCCGATCCCGCGGCGCTCGGCCACCTCGGCCCCTGCAGCCCGGGCGCGCTCGGTCTCGGCGACCTGGGCGCGCAGGCGGATCAGTTCCGCCCGCTCGTCGGCATCGAGCGGCTTCGCTTCGTCGGACGTCATGTGAAAAGCATGCGGCCTCGGGTGGCGATTCGACAGCGCCGATCCGAAATCTCACCCGCACCGGATGAGGAGACAGACAAACGCGGCGTCCCCGACCCCCAAGGGCCAGGGACGCCGCGAGCGAAGACGAACGGCTAGGACTCGACCCGGGTCGAGTTGGCGTCGGCGTTGGCGTCGGCGAGCAGGTTCCGGATCTCGGTCAGGAGCTCGATGTCCGTCGCCTCCTTCTCCTGCTCGGTCATGAAACGTTCCTTGACCGAGTTGAACGGAACGATCAGCACGAAGTA
Source organism: Rhodococcus sp. UNC363MFTsu5.1 (assembly GCF_000686785.1). NCBI lineage: Bacteria > Bacillati > Actinomycetota > Actinomycetes > Mycobacteriales > Nocardiaceae > Rhodococcus > Rhodococcus sp. UNC363MFTsu5.1. The sequence goes on along the minus strand of NZ_JMLO01000004.1, from coordinate 28,127 downwards.
GACGACCGCCGCGATGAGCACGAAGTTGATCACGGCGCTCAGTACCGCGCCGAGGTTCACAAAGGTCTCGGGGCTGTCGGTGATCTGAAAGCCGAAGCCCATCTCGTTGGAACCGCCCAACGACGCGACCAACGGGTTCACGATGTTCTCGGTGAACGCGGTCACGATCGCGGTGAAGGCCGCGCCGACCACGACGGCAACGGCGAGGTCCAGCACGTTGCCCCGGAGGAGGAACTCCTTGAATCCCTTGAGCACTTGGTGGTCCTTTCGTTGAGGAATCGACCCGACTTGACGGAACGATATCGGTCGGCACGGCACCGTACACGACTCCGCGCCCCATCTCACCCTGAGCGGATGACGCGGACCGCCGGTTCCCGGCCCTACCGTCAGCGGCATGTCCAATGACCACAACCGACAGGAGACGGCCGTCAAGACCGTCGCGATCATCTCGCTCGTCGCGATCGTCCTGACCGCGGCACCGATCCTCGTCGCGCTCATCTTCTGATCCGTCACCCGACCGACACCTCACCGAAGGAACCCATGGACGACAAGAGCCCCGGAGGCTGGGGCGTATTCGCCGGCCTCATGCTGATCATGATCGGCACCTTCAACGCGGTCGAGGGCATCGCCTCCCTCACCGCGCCCACCCGACTGTTCGTCGGGGAGGAGAAGATGCTGATCCTCGACTACGACCGGTGGGGATGGGTGCTCATCGTCTGGGGCGTGCTCCTCGTCGTCGGCGGCGGCGCGCTGCTGGCGGGAGCCACCTGGGCCCGCGTGTTCGGCGTGACCCTCGCGCTGCTGAACGCGATCGGGCACCTCACGCTGATCGGCACCCAGCCCTGGCTGTCGATCCTGATCATCGCCGTCAACATCGGCGTCATCTGGGGCCTCACCGCCGGCTGGCCCGCGAACCGGGCGCAGGCGCAGAGCACGCCCGCCTGACGCACCCCACCCACGCCCGCCGCCCGTCCCACCACAGGACGGGCGGCGGGCGGACGTTTTTCACCTACCCCGGATGAGGAGTCCGGTCCGGCGGTCGCGTTGACTTGACCACCGTGAAGTCCTCGAAACTCTCGGTGAGCCTCGCCAGGGAAGCACTGGAGGTCAGGAAGCAGACCGCACGGGGCTGGCTGAAGCGGACCTCGGCCGGGCGCACGGTGGCGCGGATCATCAAGGGAATTGTGGACATCGAGCTCGCCGACCGCTCGATGACCCTGGCCGCGCAGGAGTTCACCTCGGTGCTGCCGGTCATCATCGCGGTCGGCACCATCGGGAACCTGGACGGCGTGAGCGACACCATCTCGGAACAGCTCGGGTTCGATCCGTCCGGACTGGACCTGTACGCCATCGCTCCCGGCGCCCTCGAATCGAACACGCCGACCTTCGCCACCTTCGGTTTCATCGGAATGCTGATGGTCATCCTCAGTGGGACGTCCTTCGCCCGAGCGCTGGGCCGGCTCTACGGGAAGATCTGGAACATCCCGACCCTCTCCATCCGCGGCAGCTGGCGTTGGGTGGCCGTGCTGTTCGCGGTCGCCTCGTCGGTTGCGCTGCTCAGCCTGGCCAGGGAACTGGCCGGGGTGGACTGGGTCGGGCCGCCGCTGGCGTTCGGCACCGAGCTCGCCATCTGGTTCGGGCTCTGGTCCGTGGTGCCCTACCTGCTCACCGAGGGCAGGCTCGCCGGCCGGGTGCTGTGGGCCACCGCCGCGCTGACCGCGCTCGGGCTGGCGCTGCTCCGCATAGGGGGACAGATCTACCTGCCGATGGCAGGCGAGTCCGCGCAGGAGAAATTCGGCTCGCTCGGGCTGGTGTTCACCACCATCACCTGGATGTTCGTCCTGTCGGGCGTCGTCGTCGGGGCGGCGACGACCGTCAAGGCCCTGGCCCTGGACGAGGGCTGGATCGGACGCCTGCTCCGCGGCCCTGCCCCGATCCTCGAACCGGCGAAGGACCCCAGCATCGCCGAGGCGGTCTGACCGTCACCGGCGCGGCCGCCCGCGAGTGTGCAGTTCCCGCCGCCCGCACTCGGGCGACGCGACGGGAGGTGCACACTCGGCGGACGGTCAGCCGACGAGCAGCTCCGCGATCTGAATGGTGTTGAGGGCGGCACCCTTGCGCAGGTTGTCGCCGGAGACGAACAGCGCGAGGCCACGGCCCCCGGGCACACCCGGATCCTGACGGATGCGGCCGACCAGCGACGGGTCGCCGCCCGCCGCCTGCAGCGGGGTCGGCACGTCGACGAGCTGCACTCCGGGCGCCTGGGCCAGCAGTTCCTTGGCGCGCTCGACGGACAGCGGGTTGCCGAACTCGGCGTTGATCGACAGCGAGTGGCCGGTGAACACCGGGACGCGCACGCAGGTGCCGCTGACCAGCAGGTCGGGCAGGCCGAGGATCTTGCGGCTCTCGTTGCGGAGCTTCTGGTCCTCGTCGGTCTCGCCGCTGCCGTCCTCGACCAGCGAACCGGCAAGGGGGATCACGTCGAACGCGATCGGGGCGACGTACTTGTTCGGCTCCGGGAACTGCACGGCACCGCCGTCGTGCACCAGCTTCTCGACGTCGTCGATCACCGCGCGCGCCTGCGTGGCCAGCTCCTCGACGCCGGCAAGGCCGCTGCCCGACACCGCCTGGTAGCTGCTGATGATCAGCCGCTGCAGGCCCGCCTCGTCGTGCAGCACCTTGAGCACCGGCATCGCCGCCATCGTGGTGCAGTTCGGGTTGGCGATGATGCCCTTCGGCGGGTTCTTCGCCTCCTCCGGGTTGACCTCGCTCACCACGAGCGGGACCTCGGGGTCCTTGCGCCACGCGGAGGAGTTGTCGATCACGGTTGCGCCCGCCGCCGCGAACCGCGGTGCCTGGACCCGGGACAGCGTCGCACCCGCCGAGAACAGCGCGATGTCGATGCCCTTGAGGTCCTCGTCGGGGGTGGCAGCGGTGTCCTCGACCACGATCTCCTCGCCACGGAACGGCAGCTTCGTTCCTGCCGAACGCGCCGACGCGAAGAACCGCACCTTGTCGGCGGGGAAATTGCGCTCCGCGAGGAGCGCGCGCATGACGGCGCCGACCTGACCGGTCGCGCCGACCACAGCAACAGTTGTCATCTCTAGCGCCCCGTTCCCGCGTGGACGACGGCCTCTTCGTCGCCGCCCAGATCGAATGCCTTGTGAATCGCCCGCACGGCGTCGTCGAGATCGTCGTCCGCGACCAGCACCGAGATGCGGATCTCGGAGGTCGAGATCAGGTCGATGTTGATGCCCGCCTCGGCGAGTGCCTCGCAGAAGGTGGCGGTGACGCCCGGGTGGCTCTTCATACCCGCGCCGACCAGCGACACCTTGCCGATGCGCTCGTCGGAGAGGATCTGGGTGAACCCGATCTCGCCCTGCAGTTCCGTCAGCTTCTCCACCGCGGCGGGCACGTCCGTCTTCGGCAGCGTGAAGGTGATGTCGGTCTTGCCGGTCTCCACCTTCGAGATGTTCTGCAGCACCATGTCGATGTTGATCTCGGTCTCGGCGACGGCCCGGAAGACCTTGGCCGCGTAGCCCGGCACGTCGGGCAGCCCGACGACGGTGACCTTGGCCTCGCTGCGGTCGTGCGCGACGCCGGTGAGGATGGCTTCTTCCACGGGAATGTCCTCCATCGATCCGGACACCATGGTGCCGGGCTTTGTGGTGTACGAGGAACGAACGTGCACGGGCACGTTGTAGCGGCGCGCGTACTCGACGCAGCGCAACATGAGCACCTTCGCGCCGCACGCGGCCATCTCCAGCATCTCCTCGAAGGAGACGGTGTCGAGCCGCTGCGCGTCGGGGACGATGCGCGGGTCCGCGGTGAAGATGCCGTCGACATCGGTGTAGATCTCGCAGACGTCGGCCTTCAGCGCGGCGGCGAGGGCGACGGCGGTGGTGTCCGAACCGCCACGGCCGAGGGTGGTGACGTCCTTGCTGTCCTGGCTGACGCCCTGGAACCCGGCGACCAGGACGATCGAGCCGCGGTCGAGCGCGTCGCGGACGCGGCCGGGCGTGACGTCGATGATCTTCGCGTTGCCGTGCGCTCCGGTGGTGATGACGCCGGCCTGCGACCCGGTGAAGGAGCGAGCCTCCTCGCCGAGGGAGTGGATCGCCATGGCCACGAGCGAGTTCGAGATGCGCTCGCCGGAGGTCAGGAGCATGTCCATCTCGCGCGCCGGCGGACCCGACGGGCAGACCTGCTGTGCCAGGTCGAGCAGCTCGTCGGTGGTGTCGCCCATCGCCGAGACCACGACCACCACGTCGTTGCCTGCGCGTTTGGTCTCCACGATCCGTTCGGCGACGCGTCGGATGCGCTCGGCGGATGCCACCGAGGATCCGCCGTACTTCTGCACGACGAGCGCCACGCTAATCAACCTCCGGATCTGGGAACTGGGTACGAAGTCCAGTTGGCAAGCTTACCGACGACACCGGGCCCGCTCGCAGTCAGCCGGGGGGACCGGGCGGCGCCCGGCCGCCCGACGGGACACTAGTGCTCCCGGACCCCCTGCGCAGGGCCTTTCGTGGTGGCACAGTAGCCGAGTGGAATTCCCCAGGCGAACCCATATGCAGGCAATGCAGGAACGGTCCTCCGTCTCCCCGCTCGAGCTGTTCTTCGACCTCGTCTTCGTCTTCGCGTTGACCGGCGTCACGGCGCTGATGGCCGAGGACACCTCGGCCAGGAATCTGGTGCGTGGCGTGCTGGTGATGGCCGTGCTGTGGTGGTCCTGGATCGGTTACACATGGCTGGCCAACGTGGTCCGCGCCGACGAGGGTTTCGCGCGGGTCGCGATGTTCTTCGCGATGGGCTCGATGTTCATCGTCGCGCTGACCATCCCCGAGGCCTTCGACGACCTGCCCGGCGGGCTCCCCGGCCCGGTGGTGTTCGCCGTCGGCTATTTCTTCGTCCGGCTGATGCACCTGGCCACGTTCTGGCTGGCCAGCGCCGATGACCCCCAGCTGCGCGGCCAGCTGCTGCGGTTCGTGCCGTCCATGGTCGCGGGCACCACCCTGCTGCTGATCGCGTCCCAGCTCTCCGGCACCGCGCAGACCCTGATGTGGCTGGCCGCCCTGGTCGGCGACTACCTGGGCACCCTGTTCGGCGGCGCGGGTTGGCGGCTGAACTCTGCGAGCCACTTCGCCGAGCGGTACGGGCTGATCATCATCGTCGCGCTCGGCGAGTCCATCGTGTCCATCGGCATCGGGGTGACCGCGCTGCCGATCTCCTGGCCGATCGTCGCGGGCTCGCTGCTCGGGCTGGCCGTCAGCGGGCTGCTCTGGTGGGCGTACTTCGACACCACAACCCTTGCCGCCGAGCGCGCCCTCTCCGCGGCCACCGGCGAGACGCAGATCAGGCTCGCGCGGGGCGGGTACACCTTCCTGCACCTGCCGATGGTGATGGGCATCGTGTTGATCTCGCTCGGGCTGAAGAAGGTGCTGAACTACGTCGGCGACGGCAGCCATCACACCCTCACCGACCCCCTCTACGGCATCCCGCTGGTGGCGCTCTTCGGCGGCGCCGCGCTCTTCCTGTTCGGGCTGGCCGCGTTCAAGGCGTACGTGACCGGAACGATGGGGCCGGTCAACCTCGGACGAATCACCACCGCGGTCGTGCTCGTGGCGTTGATCCCGCTGGCCTGGCACCTACCCGCGCTGGCCTCGCTCGGGTTGCTCACCGCGGTCCTGCTGGCCCTGATCCTCTTCGAGACGGTGCGCTTCGCCGAGCACCGCGACGAGATCCGGCACGGCGAGCACTGACCGATCGCGGGTGTTGTCGCACCCACACGGCAGACTGGGCGCCGTGCGAATCGTGTTGGTGCCGGGACCCGAGCACGCCCTGGCAATCCGCACGGACGACCACGGGCGCGCACTGGGCGACCCGCTCCCCTTTCCCGACCCGTCCGCCGCGGTGCGCGCCCTCGAACCGGGCGAGCACCCACGGTGGGTGTGGGCGGACACCGCCGCCGTCTATCCCGGCGTGCTGCGCGACGGGCTACGTGTGCAGCGCTGCCACGACCTTGCGCTCACCGGCGCGCTGCTCAGCGTGCGGGCCGGCGGACCGGCCGTCTCCCCGCAGCCCCCTACCGACGAGCGCCCCGGCCTGTTCGACGCCACACCGCCCCTCGACCCCGCGGCGGTGGTCGCCGACCACGACGTACAGCTCGCGCTGATCGGCGACGATCCACGGCTGCGCCTGCTGGTTGCCGCCGAATCCGCCGGCGCTCTCGCCGCCGCCGAGATGAGCCACCACGGGCTGCCGTTCTCCGCCCGCGAGCACCACCGGCTGCTCGAACGCACCCTCGGCCCACGCACCACCGGCGATGCTGTGCCGCAGAGGATTCGGGAGATCACCGAGGTGATCAGCGCCGCGTTCGGGCGGCGGGTCAACCCCGCGTCCCACATCGAACTGGTCGAGGCATTCGCCCGCGACGGCGTCGAGCTCACCTCCACCCGCGCCTACCTGCTGCGCGACGTCGACCATCCGGCGATCGAGCCCTTGCTGCACTATCGCGACCTGGCCAAGCTGCACGCCGCCAACGGCTGGACCTGGCTCGACACGTGGGTGCGAGACGACCGGTTCCGGCCGGTCTACGTGCCGGGCGGGGTGGTGTCCGGGCGATGGGCCAGCCGCGGTGGAGGGGCACTGCAGATTCCGAAAGCCCTGCGCACCAGCGTGATCGCAGACCAAGGACACACCTTCGTCATCGCCGACGCCGGGCAGCTCGAGCCCCGCATTCTGGCGGCCATGTCGGCCGATCCGCTGATGGTGGCCGCGGCGGGTGCGGACGACCTGTATGCCCCGGTCGCCGCGGAGGTGTTCGACGGCGATCGCGGGAAGGCGAAGGTGGCGATCCTCGGAGTCCTGTACGGGGCCACCGCGGGAGAGTCACGAGCGCTGTTGACCCTGCTGCGCAAGCGTTTTCCGGTCGCGGTGCAGTTCGTCGAGGATGCCGCGCGGGCGGGGGAACGTGGCGAGGTCGTGCACTCCTGGCTGGGCAGGGCCTGCCCGCCACCGGACGCGGGCTGGTGGTCCGGCGGCGACGCGCACGCGCGCGGCCGGTTCACCCGCAACTTCGTGGTGCAGGCGACGGCGGCGGAGTGGGCGCTCTGCCTGCTGGCCGAACTCAGGCGGCGGATCGCCGGCGACGACACCGCCGAGCTGGTGTTCTTCCAGCACGACGAGGTGGTCGTGCACTGCCGCGATCCGGAGTCCGCCACCGCGCACGTGCTTGCCGCGACGCAGGCCGCGACCCGGCTGCTGTTCGGCGATACGAGAGTGCGCTTCCCGATGGATGTCGCGGTGCGGGACTGCTACGCCGAACCGCTGGAGACCTGAAGCGGCACAGACAGTTCCGCCTGCTGCCGGATCCCCCTCGGCGAGGTGCCAGTGATGTCCCTTACCGCGCGACTGAACTGACTCAGACCCACGAAGCCACTGCGGAGTGCCACCTGACTGATGGTGAGGTGCGCCGCGCCCGGATCGGTCAGCAGGGCGACGCCCCACCGGACCCGGCGTCGCCGGATGAGCTCGTAGACCGAGTACTCCTCCGCCTCGAACAGTTTCTGCAGGTAGCGGGGGCTGACGTTGATGCTCGAGGCGACCTGGGCGATCGTCAACCGCGGGTCGGTGAAGTTGCTCTCGACGAATTCCCTTGCCCGCGCACGGTTTCGGATGCCGATCTCGTCGCGAACCTGGGTATCGCCGGTCGACTGGTGAATCACCGCCAGGCACAGGTCGAGGATGGCACGCTCGATCAGCGCCGCTTCCGCGGACCCGGGGGCGCACACGTCGGTCGCCGCGAACTTCTCGATCGCCGCGGCGATGGTGTCGCCGAGCGGCGACGCGGGGACCGCGGCACCGACGAGGGTCCTGCTGTCCACGGACCGAGCGACCAGCAGGTCGTGCGGCAGGTAGACGAAGACGTAGTCCCCGTGATGGGAGAGCTCGACCTCGAAGGGGGCGGCGAAGTCCACAAAGGCGATCTGGCCCGCCCCAACGCAGCCGGAGACGCGGTTCTGCCGGATCCGCATCTCGCCCGTCCGCACGCAGACCATCGACAGGTACACGCTGTGGTCGTCTGCCAGCCGGTCCGGCGCCCGGATCCCCGAAACTGCCGAGGTCCGAAGCCTGTTCACCCGGATCGAGCCGAAATCCGCCGAGTGCATGACAGCGCGGAAACGGTCAGGGTTGATCGCCACCATGTCTGCCGCCGCCGACAGGGCCTCGAGGCCTTCCGGCCCACTGAGCCGCAGACCGTCGGTGAACTGCTGCGTCAACGACGCGGCCTGCGGTAGAGATTTCCCCTTCATTTACGTACCCCTGCCCACCCCCGACAAAGGAACCTTCTGTGCGGTGAAGACTACAGCCCGAGCGGACCGTACGGTCTCGTACGAGCAATTCACCAGGCCGGAGCGGAAGCGACCTCGTCGAGAAGGTGTGCCACCCACTCGGCGCTGACATCCGCGCCCGTGCCGACGGTCCGGAGGATGATCTCCGCAACGGGCGAGGTCGCCCGCGAGCGCAGCGCCACGGCACCGGCCCCTGACCGGTCCCCTGTCGCGAGCGTGGCGAGTGCCACGCCGAGTCCGCGCACGTCGCAGGAACGGTCGGCATCCGGGAGCGGACCCGGAAAGGCCAGGAACACATGCCCTTCCATGCTCACGCGGAGCCGATCCGGATCATCGAGGGCGAGCACGCCGTCCACCTCGTGCGCCCGGCACACCGCGTGCGCCAGGGGCCGCACCGCGGCGGCGGCGTCGACGGCCGACAGTCGGCCCTCCACGACCTCGGACAGCGAGCAACTCGGCACCCACTCGGTGACGACCGCGCCCGCCGATTCCGCGTCGACCATGTCGACGATGCGTGGCACGGCTGAGGTGCGGATGCCGCACATCCACACGGTGCGGGCAAAGACCTCGTCGGTGTCCACCTGCGGGCCCGCGTCGCCGCGGACACCGTCACCGGTGAAGAGGGTCAGCCCGACCTCACGGCCGGTGACCAGGTCGAGTCCGCGCCAGAACTCCGCCGACGGCACCGCGCCGCAGCAGGAGAGCAGCCGGTACCGTCCGACCGCGAACGTGCTACCCGGGACCCGGCCCGACGGCGCGATGCACCCGGGGACGGTTGGCCTGGCGAGGCCGGTCGAGTTCGCTGCGACGATGGGCAGCCGTTCGGTGTCAGCGCGCATAGACCGACATTCGGTCCGGCGAATGAGTGACATCCAATGTCATCGGTGCATCCTCACACAGGGCCGGAAAGTAAATGACCCCTAAAACCATTGGTTTTCGGGACGCCGAAATGGACCTCGATCGGCGAAATCGCCGAAGGGTGTCGAACTCGCAGGTAGGACCGGCCCGCGAATGGAGGCGGCCGGAATCGATGCCTGTGCCCAGGCGCGAATTGTCGAAACCTCGTGCGCGAATCGCTCGGTCCTGAGGACCGGTTCCGCAGCCATTTCTCGTCGTCCGCCCTGCGCGGCGACGCCGATTCACTCGCGGGTGTGCGTTGCCACCCCCGAATCGAGGTGGAGTTGAATTGGACGGTGCCCGACGCGACCCCCGACCCCTCATCCCACGCCCCACTTCCTCCGGCGCCGCGGACCCGGTCGCTCGCCTTCGGACTCCCACCCGCAGGCAGGCGTTGGCCGGGTGGGTTGCGGGCGGCGCTGGCCTTCGGGGTGCCCGCGCTGCTCGCCATCGCGTTCGGCCACGAGGAGCAGGCGCTGATCTTCAGCCTCGGCGCGTTCGCGGTCATCTACGGCGAGGGCCGGGCCTACCGCGTCCGCTGGCGCGTCGTGTTCCTCGCGGGCGTTGCCCTGCTCGCGTCCGCCGCACTCGGCGTGCTGATCGGTGGGACGGTCTACCGGGCTTGGCCTTTCGGTTCCAGTACACCAGCCCTGATCGAGGTGGTCGCACTGGCAGCGGTGGCACTCGTCGGAACCTATGTGGTCAGCGCTGCCCGACTCGGACCGCCCGGCTCCTTCTTCTTCGTCCTCGTCTGCTCCGTCGCGACGCTCATGGCCGGATCCGGGCTGTCGACCGCAGTGATATTGGGCTGCACCGCAATCGGTGTCGTCAGTGCGATGGCCGTGTCCATGTCGGGAGCGCTGGTCGATCGCCACGGACCCGAGCGCGAGGCAGTGGCCGCCGCCGCGCGCGCGATCGATTCCTACGTCGCTCTCCGCCGCACCGGCGGCCACTCCGCCGCCGCGCGTCACGGCGCCGCCACCGCGGTGAGCGCCGCATGGACCACGGTGTACGACGCCGGACTGCCCGAGCGGGAGCCCGACTCGGGCCCGGTCCGCACGCTGTACACCGCGCACCTGCGATTGGCCGGCATCGCCGACACCGATCCGACGGACGGCCCCGACCGCGAACTGGACACACCCGCACCCCAGATCCCGTTGGCCCGGCCGAACTTCCGATACCGGGTGCGCCGGTCGCTGACGTTCGACTCGCACGCCGTAGGCACGACGCTTCGTGTGGTGGTCGCGTCCCTCGTCGCAGGCGGGCTGAGCGTCGCCGCCGGGTTGGACCGGCCGGACTGGGCAGTGATCGCCGCGGTCCTGGTCCTGCACCAGGGACCGGACCGGATCCGCGGCACGGTGCGGGGACTGCACCGTTTCGCAGGCACCGCAGCGGGTCTGGTGCTGTTCGCCGGGCTGTACGCCCTCGAACCGAGCGGCGCAGCGCTCATTCTGTTGTTGATGGCCCTGCAGTTCCTGATCGAGTTGTTCATCGCCCGCAATTACGGGCTCGCCGTCATCTTCATCACCCCGCTGGCAATGCTCATCGGCGGCGCCTCCCACCCTGATGCGGCCATCGGCCCGATGATCCGTGACCGTTTCATCGAGACGGTGATCGGCGTCGTGGTGGCGCTGGCGGTGCTCTGGTCGGTGGACCGCCGCGCGCACCGGCGCGACCTTCGGTGGACCGAGACCCGCACGCTCGAGATGGCTCTCGCTCTGGTTTCCGCGCTGCGCGGGGCCGCGCCGACGGAGCCGGCCGTGATGGCGCTGCGACGGGACGTCCAGTTCGAACTGATCGGCGCGGGGATGAGCGCGGCGGATGCCGTCCACAACGAACGTGCCTGGATGCGGCTCCGATGGGCGCGGCACGTCGAGATCACCCGGCTCGGTTACGACCTGCTCGCCAGGTGCTGGGCGGTGTCGCCCGGCGGGAGGCTCGCGGACCCGGACGGCTGGGAGGCGGGCCTGCGGCGAATCACCCGCGACGCATGAGACATCGGCCGGGCCCGATGGGTTTGACTTGGGGTCGCCGAACGAAAGGGACAGCCATGGTCGACACCGCAGCCCTGACCGAACTGTACAAGGACCTGCACGCCCACCCCGAGCTGTCGTTCCACGAGACCAGGACCGCCGGCATCGTCGCGGAGCGGCTGCGCGCGCTCGGGTTCGACACCGCCACGGGTGTCGGCGGCACCGGAGTCGTCGGGACGCTGCGCAACGGCGACGGCCCGACCGTGCTGCTGCGCGCCGACATGGACGCGCTCCCTGTCGCGGAACAGACGGAGTTGCCGTACGCCAGCGCGGCGCGCGGGACCGATCCCAACGGCGAGGACGTGCCGGTCGCGCACGCCTGCGGCCACGACATGCACGTCACCTGCCTGCTGGGGGCACTCGAGGATCTGGCCGGAGACCGGGCCGGTTGGCGCGGAACGATTCTCGCGGTGTTCCAGCCCGCCGAGGAGCTCGGCGGCGGCGCACAGGCCATGGTCGACGATGGGCTGTTCGACCGCTTCGGCACCCCGGACGTGGTACTCGGTCAGCACGTGGGCCCGTTTCCGGCCGGCATGCTGGCCGTCCGCCCGGGCCCCGCGTTCGCGGCAACCGATGCACTGCGGATCAGGATGTTCGGCAAGGGCGGTCACGGTTCTCGGCCCGAGACCACGATCGACCCGGTGGTGATGGCCGCGTCGACGGTGCTGCGGCTGCAGACCGTGGTGTCGCGGACCGTTGCCGCGACCGACACGGTGGTACTGACGGTCGGTTCCCTCCGAGCGGGCAACAAGGACAACATCATCCCCGACGAGGCCGTGCTCGAGGTCAACATCCGCACCTACGACGGGGGTGTGCGCACCAGGGTCCTCGACGCGGTCACCCGCATCGTCGACGCGGAGGCCGCCGCGGCGGGCGCGACCCGCGCCCCGGAGATCACCCCGATCGACAGCTTTCCGATCGTGGTCAACGACCCGGTGGCGGTCGAGCGCACGGCGGCCGTGTTCCGCGCCAGGTTCGGCGAGGATCGCGTCGTGGACCCCGGCCTGGTGACGGGCAGCGAGGACGTGGGAATCTTCGCGACCGCATCCGGGGCTCCCTGCTGCTACTGGCTTTTCGGCGGCATCGATCCCGAGGCCTACCTGGCCGCCGCCGCGGCGGGAACGATCGAACGGGACATTCCGTCGAACCACTCCCCCCATTTCGCGCCCGTCATCGAGCCGACCCTCACCGTCGGCATCGAGGCCATGGGCGCGGCGGCGCGGGAGTGGCTGGGCCGGCCCTGACTCTCAGCCGACCCTGACGATCGGCGGTATCTCGTAGGTCCCGTCGAACACCTCCTGCCGCGGGCTGTACATCCGCAGCAGCGGCCGGAAACCAGCCGCCGGGGTCGGCAGCCAGTTCGCCCGCGCGGTCGGCTCTGTCGGCTCGGCGGCGCTGAGGGTGATCGTCAGCGAGCCGTCCTCCGCGTACACCAGCCCTGGCGTGCGGTCACCGATCGAATAGCGGTCGATCGGGTTGTCCACCAGGTAGAACTCCGGCAGGTCGTACATGGTGATCGACCAGAACGCATCCACCGGCGGCGCCTGGGCGAAGGTCAGCGTGTAGCTGCGCTCGCCGGTCAACTCGTCGCCGTCGCCGTCGAGATAGACCGGCGAGTAGGCCGCCTCGTAGCCGTGGTTGCCCCACAGCCCGCCCATCGCGGCGGCCGCGCGCAGCCCGATCGCCTTGGCCCGGTCGTTGATACGCCACTCCGGCGAGTTGATGGTGCCGACCTCGAAGTAGTCGTCGTTGTAGTCGAAGATGTGGAACGGCTGATGCCATCCGTTGACAACGGCGTCCCCGGCGCCGGACTTCAACGCGGCCACCAGCCCGTCGTGTCCCGTCTGCGCACCGGCAGTCAGCGCGGCCGTGAGGTCCGGGTCGGTCTCGGCGAAGGGCGAGGGACCCCAGGCCAGCAGGCCGAGCGGATCGAAGGAGGCTTGCAGCGGCAGGTCCTGCGCCGCAGGCGGATAGGCCTGCAGGAAGACCCGCAGCTCCTCCCAGAACGCGAGTGGCTCCGGCACGTTCGGATCCGTGCTGGGCAGCCCCGGCGGTGGTTCCTGCTCGCCGACCGGCGTCAGCGTGAGCTGCTGCTGTAGTGCGCGGACGCGGGGCAGGTCCGTCTCGCCTGCGCATGCCCACCGCCCCACGATCGACGCGACCGCGGTCGGGAACGCGATCCTGGTGACGCCGCTCGGCGTCTCCCCCGACCATCCGGGCGGCGTCAGCAGGTAGCGCCCGGCAACCGTCCCGGTGGCACGCTTGCCCACGTAAGCAAAGTTGTTCGTCCACGCGTCCACGAACTGCAGCACGTAGTAGGCGCCGTCGGTGTCCGGGACCTCCAGGAGCAGTGGACCGTTGGTCAGGTCGAGCTGCGCCATCGAGTACACGGTGTCGTTGTTGATCGACACGAAGGTGTCCTTCGGCCCGGCGAGGGCGGCGGCGTGGCTGAACGTGTTGAACGGCGCGGCGGCATTGGCCCCGACCCCCGTCGTCACGTAACGGCGCACCTGGTCCAGGTTGAACACGAGTGGAAATCCGTACACGTAGGCCTTGGCGGCCAGATCCTTCAGCTCGGTACCCATACGACTCCCCTTCGCCGGCTCTCCCTCCAGATCACCACGAAGCCCGGACCGGCGACTTCACCCGTCCCGTGTGAGTTGCGAGGGCTACGCCCTCCAACGGCGTTCGAGGGTCGCCACCCAGTCGGCCGCGTCGCCCGGATCCTCCGGCGGCGCCTCGACGAGCACGAGTTCGCCGACACCCAACTCCTCGAGGGCGGCAACGTCACCGGGCTCCGCGTCCCGCAGCGCGACCGACAGCCGCAGCTCGCTCGGCTCTCGGCCCACCTCACGACACAGTTCGCGCAGGACACCGATCCGCTCGGCGACATCGTCGACCCCGGCCAGGTTGAACCCGTACCAGCCATCTCCCCATGCCGCCACGCGACGCAGCGCGGCGTCGCTGTTGCCCCCGAGCACCACGGGGATGCGGCGGTGTCGAACCGGCTTCGGGTTGACGCGGACCTCGTCGAAGGCCACGAACTCGCCGTCGAACGACGCGACGTCGTCCGACCACAACCTCCGCATGGCGGCGACGTACTCCGCGGTGCGCTCGCCGCGACGCCCGAACGGGACGCCGAGCGCGGCGAACTCTTCCCTGGACCAGCCGATGCCGATGCCGAGCGTGAGCCGGCCACCGCTGAGCCGATCGAGCGTGGCAGCCTGCTTGGCGACGAGGACCGGATTGTGTTCGGGCAGCAGGAGCACGCCCGTCGCGATGCCGATGGTGTGCGTGGCCGCGGCGGCGAAGCTGAGCCCGATCATGGGATCCAGCCAGTCCGCGGCGGCGGGCACCGCGATCTTGCCGTCGTCGGCGTACGGATAGCGCGACGCCGAACGGTCCACCATCACCACGTGCTCGCCCGACCACAGGGTGGCGAACCCGTTGCGCTCCGCGGCGGCCGCGACCGCGTCGATCACCCCGCGGTGAGCGCCGGTGCCGATTCCCAGCGCATGCAGACCCAGTCGCATACGGCGATCGTCTCACGCAGGACGGAGGTGGTCCCGCTGTTCCCGTCCCCCGGACTGTGCGTGATTTGTACCCCAACCGGGGTACAAATCACGCACCGGCGCGGAGCGCCTGGATCGCCTCGTCGACGGTGGGGAAGATCCGCCCCGACTCCGCGAACTGCCGCCCGAGTTCCGTCTTGCGGGCGGTCTCCAGATCGCGCTGCGGGACGTCCGCGAAGTACATGGTGATCCCCCGAGCGGACAGCTCCTGATCGAGGTCCCGGACGTGGTGCATCACCGTGGTGGTGATCTTCCACGCCCGCGAGCAGTCCAGCACCACGGTCTCCGCGCCTGCGGCGTCGATGCGTTCCCGGATCACCGTGACGTTGGCCAGCACGTTCGCCGTGTACAGGGCCGAATCGATCCGCAGCACCAGCGGATTCGCCGGAGCCGTCGGAGCGTCCTCGTCGCCGCCGACCCACCGGCCGTCCGCGCTGCGGCTCAGCTGCACCACGTGCGGCCGGTCGAGCTCGCGCAGCACCAGATACAGCGTGAACAGCACGCCGACCGCGACCGCGGGCAGCAGGCCCGCCGTCAGCCCGATCAGCGCCGTCGCCAGCGCGATCCAGAACTCCATCTTGTTGATCCGCCAGAACCGGGCGAAGGCACCGATGTCCACCAGTCCGAGCGTGGCGACCACCACCATCGCACCGAGCGTGGCCTGCGGCAGGTCGCTGAGCACCGGGGCGAGGAACAGGGCAACCAGTACCGCCAACGCCGCGGTCACCAGACCGCTGGCCTGGGTGCGCGCCCCGGCCCGCAAGGCCACCGCCGTCTGGGAGAACCCGCCTGCGGGCGGCAGGGTGTGGAAGAACGCGCCCGCCACCGAGGCGACGCCGTTCGCCAACATCTCCTGGTCGCTGTCGATCTGCGGCTCGCCCGGCCTGCGCACCCCTCGCGCCACCGACACCGTCTCGAGGAACGCCATCGCCGCGATCGCGAGCGCGCCGGGGATCAGCGCGCCGACGTCATCGAGACCGGGGATGCCGGGAAGCGGAATGCCCTGCGGCACTTCCGCGATCAGCTCCACACCGCGGCCATCCAGACCGGCGAACGCGACCAGGGCTATCCCGACCGCGACGACCACCAACGGTCCGGGTATCCGGGGTGCCAGGCGCGCCATCGCGTACAGCGCGCCGATGGACCCGGCCGCGAGGAGCACCGTGGCGCCGTTCGCGTCACCGATCTGACGCAGCGCCGACCACACCACCCGGAAGAAGCCCGTCGCGTCCGGGTCGGAGGGCACGCCGAGCAGCTTCGGCAGCTGACTCGCGGCGACCGTCAACCCGACGCCCACCTTGATGCCGGTCAGCGTCGCCTCGTTGATGTTCTCGACGACCGACCCGAGCTTGAGCACGCGCGCCAACAACAGGATCACGCCGACCAGCAGGGTCAGTGTCATGAGCGAGGTCTGCGCGTCGTCCGAGCCTGCCGCGATCCCCGCGCCGATCATCGTCGACGCCGTCAACAGCGCGATCGTCGACGTCGTGCTGACGCTGACCGCCCGCGCCCCGCCGAGCATGGCGTACACGACCATCGGCACCATGCAGGTGTACAGGCCGATCTGCACCGGCATGTCCGCGATCGTCGCGTAGGCCATCGCCTGCGGGATCACCACCGCGCCCGCACTGAGACCCGCGACGACATCTGCACGGAGCCAACGCTTCTGGTACCCGACCAGCGTCGGCGCCAGCACCGGTACATCCCGCCGCAAATTGAGTCCGGTCATGACTTCTGCTCCATCATCCCGACGTTCACGGCAGGCCCTTGGCCGCGACCCGCTCGAAGTTGGGCGACCGCCACGTCAGATTCCCGAACCCTGATCGGCGAGGGCCTCGGCGACGGTCGGGTACACACCGAGGCGCCTGCCACTGGGTGCCGCGCGCTTGAGCGTGTCCCGGAACTGTCCGATGTCGCGGGCAACTCGTAGCTCGATCCCCTTGCGCCCGAGCGTGTCCCGCAATTGCATCAGCATCTCGGCGGCGCTGACGTCCACGAACGGCGACGTCTCGGCGTCCAGCACGACCGTGCGGGTCTCCTCGGTGCACAGCGCCTCGATGCTCTCCTTCACGTGGTCGGCGTTCGCGAAGTACAGGCCTGCCTCGACCCGCACCACCACCACGTCCGGACGGGTGGCGATGTCCGGATGGCGCTCGGCATCGACCCACAGCGAGCCCTCCTTCGCGAGCGCCGCGACGTGCGGGCGCGACGAGCGATAGAGCAGCAACAACATCGACACCCCGATGCCGATCACCAGGCCGGGCAGGGTGTCGAACAGCAGCACGCCCATCATCGCGGCGACGGCACCAGCGAAGTCGGCGCGGGCGGCCGGGCCGTAGATGCTGCCGAGCCGCTCGGTCCACACCCCGTAGAGGCGTTTCAGCGCGGACACGTCGACCAGCTCGATGACCGCGGCGATGACGACCGCCGCGAGGGTCGCCTCCGGCAGGTTCTCGAACAGCCCTGTCAGGACGAGCAGCGTGATCACGGTCAGCGCCGCGACGACGAGGCCGCTCACCTGGGTCTTCGCCCCCGCCCCTCCGTTGACGGCCGTCTTCGAGAGGCTGCCGTTGACCACCATGCCCGAGGTGAGACCGGAGCCGAGGTTCGCGGCGCCCATCCCCATCAGCTCACGGTTGGCGTCCACCTCGTAGCCGGCCTTTACCGCGTAGGTCTTGGCCGCGCCAAGGCCCTCCGCGAAGCCGATGAGCAGCACCCCGACGGCGGGCCCCAGCAGGTCCACGTAGTCATCGAACCCGACGCCGCCCGGCAGACCGATCGAGGGCAACCCGGAATCGATGTGCCCGACGATCTCGACGCCCTTGTCGTCCAGGCCGAACGCCGCGACCGCCGCGATGCCGAGCAGCACTGCGAGCAGCGATCCCGGGACCAGCGGAAACCAGCGTTTGAGCCCCAGCACCACCGCGAGGCTGAGCAGGCCGACAGTCAGTGTCCGCCAGTCGGTGTCGCCGAGGTGCCGGAGCACACCCCACGCCTGCTCGAAGAAGTTGCCCTCGGACTTCTCGACTCCGAACAGCTTCGGCACCTGGCCGATGATGATGGTCAGCGCGAGGCCGACGATGAAGCCCTTGAGCACCGGCTCGGAGATGAAGGACGCGATGAAGCCGAGCCGGATCAGTCCCGCCAGCAACCCAACGATGCCGGTGGCGATGGCCAGCACCGCGGACAGCGCGATGTACTTGCCGCCATCGGCGCCCGCCAGCGGCGCGATGATGGCCGCCGACAGCGCCGCGGTGGCGGACATCGGACCGACCACCAGGTGCCGCGAACTGCCCACCGCGGCATAGAGAATGAGTGAGGGAATGGCGGCGTACAGGCCGACCACCGGCGGCACCCCCGCGATGGTGGCGTAGGCCAACGCCTCCGGCACCAGCACCGCCCAAACCGTGAGCCCGGCGATGACGTCGGGCCTGATCCAATTCCTCTGGTAGCCCTGCAGGGAGCCGAAAAGGAGCCACCGCCCGCGCCTGTTCTCCGTCGTGTTCACTCCCGCCGGCCCCTTTCGCCACAGTCTCCCCATGGTCTGGCAATCGATCGGTGGCCGCTTCACCTCACGCGGGTGAGGCATGAGAGGCCGGTCGAGGCGACCATCGGTGACACGGACATTCCGACGGATATGGAGCGATCAGTGACCAAGGAATTCAAGGGCAGCATCAACCTCGACGTCCGAGACTCGGTGTCCGATTGGGATGCATTCCTCCCAGAAAAGGCGCCAAAGGGCGCACCGAATGTGCTTGTGGTCCTGTACGACGACACCGGCATGGCCGCCTGGTCGCCGTACGGCGGGCGCATCAACATGCCGACCATGGACCGCCTCGCGAACAACGGCCTGACGTACTCGCAGTGGCACACGACCGCGCTGTGCTCGCCGACCCGCTCGACGTTCCTCACCGGGCGCAACCACCACCTCAACGGCTTCGCGTCGATCTCCGAGTCCTCCACCGGATTTCCCGGCTACAACTCGCACATCCCGCCGTCGAACGCCACGATGGCCAACGTCCTGCGCGACGCCGGGTGGTCGACGTTCTGGGTCGGCAAGAACCACAATGTGCCGATCGACGAGTGGACCGCGGGCGCCTCGAAGAAGAACTGGCCGCTCGCACAGGGTTACGACCGCTTCTACGGTTTCATCGGCGGCGAGACCAACAACTGGTACCCCTCGCTCGCCGAGGACAACCGCTACATCGACCAGCCCTACACCCCCGAAGAGGGCTACCACCTCTCGAAGGACCTCGCGGACCAGGCGTTGCGGATGATCCGCGACGTCAAGCAGACCGAGCCCGAGAAGCCCTGGTACCTGTGGTTCTGCCCCGGCGCGAACCATGCCCCGCACCACGCGCCGCAGGAGTACATCGACAAGTACAAGGGCATGTTCGACGACGGCTACGAGGCCTACCGCGAATGGGTGCTCGCCCGCATGGTCGAGAAGGGCATCCTGCCCGCGGACACCGATCTCACGCCGTTGAACCCGATGCCCGAGGGCACCTTCTCCCCCACCGACGAGGTACGCCCGTGGGGCGAACTGAACGACGAGGAGAAGGCCATGTTCAGCCGCATGGCCGAGGTGTTCGCCGGCTTCTCCGAGTACACGGACGCCCAGGTCGGCCGGATCGTCGACTACCTGGAGGAGTCGGGCCAGCTCGACAACACGCTCATCATCTACTGCGCCGACAACGGCGCCTCCGGCGAGGGCAGCCCCAACGGTTCGGTGAACGAGGGCAAGATCTTCGGCGGCTACCCAGACGACGAGGCCGAGAACCTCCGCATGGTCGACAAGCTCGGCAGCCCCGACACCTACAACCACTACCCGACCGGCTGGGCGGCGGCGTTCTCGACGCCGTACAAGATGTTCAAGCGGTACACCTACCAGGGCGGCGTGTGCGACCCGCTGGTGATCCACTGGCCGGCGGGCATGAAGGCGCGCGGCGAGGTGCGCCACCAGTACCACCACTCCACCGACATCGTGCCCACGATCCTCGAGGCCTGCGGTGTCGCCTTCCCGGACACCTACAACGGCGTCGAGCAGACCCCACTGTCGGGCGTCTCGATGAAGTACTCCTTCGACGCCCCCGCGGACGGACAGACGGCGAAGCAGACCCAGTACTACGAGATGTTCGGCCAGCGCGGCCTGTGGCATCAGGGCTGGAAGGCCGTCTCCGTGCACGGTCCGGTCTCGGGGATGAGCAACTTCGACAAGGACGAGTGGGAGCTGTACCACGCCGACGTCGACCGCGCCGAGGCGCACAATCTGGCGGCCGAGCACCCGGACAAGCTCGAGGAGCTCAAGGCGCTGTGGATGGAGGAGGCGAAGGCGAACAAGGTACTGCCGCTCAACGACCTGCAGATCATCGGCAACCCGAAGGACTTCGAGACCTTCATCGGCATGGAGTTCCACCAGCCGGTTCCGCCGAGCGGGCAGTACGTGTACTACCCCGGTACCTCCGAGGTGCCGGAACGGTCGGCCGCGAACGTGCACGGCGTCTCGTACAAGATCCTCGCCGAGGTGGACCTGACGCCGGACTCGCAGGGCGTGATCTTCGCGCACGGCTCGCGCTTCGGCGGCCACTCGCTGTTCATCAAGGGCGGTCAGGTCACGTACGCGTACAACTTCCTCGGGATTCCGCCCGAGGACCGCATCTCGGCCCCGGTCCCGACGTCGGGCAAGCACATCATCGGCGTCGAATTCACCAAGGAGAGCATGGGACCGAACCGGGAGGGCGTCGGACCGCTGAAGCTCTACATCGACGACCAGCAGGTCGGCGAGCAGAAGATCCGGACGGTGCTCGGGCACTTCTCGCTCTGTGGCGAGGGGCTGTGCATCGGCTACGACAGCGCCGACCCGGTGTCGAGTGCCTACCCGGAGCCGCGCTTCGAGTTCCGGGGCGGCGAGATCGCGAAGGTGGTCTTCGACATCGCCGACGACGCGTACATCGACGTCGAAAGCCACCTGAGGGCCGCGATGTCCCGCGACTGACCTGAGCGACGGCGGTGTCTCCGGATCTCCGGAGGCACCGCCGTCGCCGTCGGTGCCGGTGCGATCAGGCCTCGGAGTCGACGGCGTCGAGCAGGGGCTGACCGATGACGCCCATGGTGGCGGACGCACCGCCGAGCGCCCATCCGCCGTCGGTGGCCAGGACCACGCCCGACACGTAGTCGGCGAGCGGAGAGGCCAGGAACCGGCACACGTTGGCGACGTCGCGCGGGGTGCCGTACCGGCGCAAGGGAACGCTGTTGGTGACGAGGGCCCTGTCCTCCTCGGTCGGGGCCAGGCGCGCCATGCCCTCGGTCCCGTCGATCGGACCCGGGATCACGCCGTTGACCCGGACCCCGGCCGGGCCCCACTCGAGGGCGAGCACCTTGGTGAGCATGTCGACGCCGGCCTTGGCCGCGCACACGTGCGCCTGCGTCACCGTCGGGAGCACCGACTGCGGCGCGGAGATGTTGATGACCGAGGCACCGGGCTTGCGCAGGAACGGGTACGAGGCACGCAGGACGTTGAAGGTGCCGAGCAGGTCGATGTCGACGACCGACTTGAATCCGTTGGCCGAGAGCCCGAGCGCCGCGGCGGGAAAGTTGCCGGCGGCGCCCGAGACCATCACGTCGAAGTCGCCGAACCGGTCGTGCACCTCCCTGAGCACCGCCTCTGTCGCGGCGTAGTCGCGAACATCGGCGCTGCCGCCCATGGCCTCGGCCCCGAGCTCGGTCAGCCGCTCGACGGCGGCGGCGACCTTCTCCTGCCTGCGGCTCATGACCGCAACCCGGGCGCCTGCCCTGGCGAAGTCCTCGGCGATGCCGAGGTTGATCCCGCTGGTCCCTCCCGCGACGAACACGGTCTTGCCGGTCAGATCGATGGACTGAACGAACTCGGTGGCCATGCCAACTCCCTCAGTGTAGAAATAATCAGCATCACGAATGGTTTCTGACGCGGACCATACTGGATGCCGACCACGGGGCGGGGACGCGGGCCTCATATGATCGACACTCCCCACCGCCCTGGATTCGGAGGTTCTGACGTGGCCGAGCCCTTGGTCTCCGACGCCGCGGCACGCCACACGGGCTGCCTGCTGATGAAGCTGGGACAGGCGATGTTCCGCCTCAGCGAGGATCGGCTGGCCGAGCTGGGACTGCGAACCCGGCACTACCTGATCCTGCAGGCACTCGCCGAGGCGGGCGCGCGCTCGCAACTCGAGCTCGGGAACCAGCTACGGATCGACCCGACGACGATGGTCTCGTCCATCGATCACCTCGAAGGGCTGGGCCTGGCGGGCCGGACACGAGATCCGCAGGACCGCAGGCGCTTCCTCATCGCGATCACCGACGAGGGCAGGCGCACCGCCGCCGAGTCCGACAGATTGCTGGCCTCGCTCAACGAGCAGACCCTCGCCGATCTCGCCCCCTCGCGGCGCGACGACCTGCACCAGCTGTTGCTGACGCTCAACGCCGGGGACGCGCTGCCGGAGGCATACGACGCCACCCGGGACGTTCCGCGCTGATCCGGCGAACGCGGTCCCGCATCTCCACTAAGAGAACACCCAACCACGCAGGGCCAGGAAGCGCAGGACACCGACGAACGCACTGACCGCGACGACCGCGACGGCCTGCACCAAGCCGCCTGCCGACGGCAGCCAGAAATCGAGCAGGGCGAGCGAGAGTGTGCTCAGTGCCAGCCCGACGAGCGCGAGCCCGCCGCCCTCCCATTGCGCCGGGAACCAGCTGACCCGCGCGGACGCGTGGAAGGTCAGCCTGCGATGGAGTTCGTTGGCCAGGGCCGTGCTGACCACCACCCCCGCGACGTTGGCAGCGAACGTGCCCCGGGCATGGAGCAGCAGGAACACCAGTGCGTACACGATATTGCTCGAGCCGCCGACGAGGACGAAGCGGACGAACTGCGCGGTGACGCCGTCGCCCCGTAGACGACGGCTCCCGCTCCGTCCCCTGATCCAGGGATAGGTCTCGGCGGGATCGTCGCGGACGGGCGCCGGGTCGCCGCGACCGTCACCGTACGTGATCACGTCGTCCATGAAAGCCCCTCCTCCGCGCCGTCATCCGCATCCGTCCCCCTCAGCGGGAGGTTGCGTCGCCTGTCGCCGGCGAGCCGCCCGACGTCAGTGCCGGCACCACGACGCCGTCGACGACTCGCTCGATGAAGGCCAGATCGATCGGCTCCGCCATCACCGACAGCCGGTGGAAGGTGATCGCGGGGAAGATGCTGCCGATCAGGTCGATGTCCCGGCCGACTGGCACCTCTCCCCGTTCGACGGCCCTCGAGACGACCGTGGCGAAAACCTCCTTGTACGGCACCGAGATGGCCTGGTTGACCGCCGCACGCAGTCCGCTGTCGTGCACCATCCCGGTGAGCAGGCCGCCCACCACGGCGTCACGCCGCGAGTCCGGGTCGTGCCAGGCCCTGGCCATGAGGACCAGATCGGTCCGCAGGTCGCCGGTGTCGGGCGCGAGGGCGATCTCGTGGAGCAACGCGACCGCATCGGCGACGAGCTCCGGCTTGCCCGCCCACCGCCGGTAGACGGTCGTCTTGCCTGCCCCGCACCGGGCCGCCACGGCGTCGATCGACAGCCGGTCGAATCCGACCTCCGCCAGCAGGTCCTGGGTCGCGACCAGCAGCGCCCGATCGCGGGCCGCGTCGCGCGGACGGCCGGACTTGGCAGACGATGACACGGTGACCTCCATTTGGATATAGATACGCTACCGTTTCGTATCTTATTCCCGGGGGCAGGGGGTGCCGCGCCTCGACGCCGACCTCCACACACCCGCCGTCAGCCGAAGGTGCCGTGCCGCCCTGCGCCCTCCGCGAAGCGCGTCGCGCCCTCGAGGGTGCCGTCCGCCAGCGAGATCGCGCCGTGCCGCAACTCGGCGAGCATCGCCTGGTCCTCCGCCAGCCCCTCCTGCTCGAGGACGGAGAGCCGGTCCTGCCGCATGCAGGTCTGTGGGAACGCCGCCAGGTCGGCCGCGAGCCGCTGGGCGGCAGCGACCGCCTCGCCGGCCGGGACCTTCCTGTTCACCAGCCCGATGCGGTAGGCCTCGTCCGCGTCGACCGGCCTGCCCGTCAGGATCAGGTCCATGGCGTGGCTCGTGCCGATCAGCCGCGGCAGCCGGACGGTGCCGCCGTCGATCAGCGGAACCCCCCAGCGCCTGCAGAAGACCCCGAGGACGGCGCCCTCCTCCGCCACTCGCAGGTCCGCCCACAGGGCGAGCTCCAGCCCGCCCGCCACCGCGTGACCGGCGATCGCGGCGATCACCGGCTTGGAGAGCCGCATCCGCGAGATGCCCATCGGGCCGTCACCGTCGAGCGCGACCCGGTTGCCCGCCCCGGAGCTGATCGCCTTCAGATCGGCTCCGGCACAGAAGGTTCCGCCCTCGCCGTGCAGGACGGCGACCGCCGCGCCCCGGTCGTCGTCGAACTCGCGGAAGGCGGCGGCGAGCGCCTCCGCGGTGGGCCGGTCCACCGCGTTGCGCACGGAAGGCCGGTTGATGCTGATGGTCGTGACCGGGCCGTCCCGTCGAACGAGAACCGCATCGTTGGTCATGGGCCGCCTTTCGTGGTGCGGGCACCCCCGACACCTCGGGACCGGGTCAGCCGCGTGATCGTGGGGCCGAACGTAACAGCAGGTCCGGCCGCACTGTCAACCCCTTGACCTAAGAACGGAACCGGAGTTCACTCCTTGGGTATGGCCTATCGGCGCACCCCCGCCGTCCAGGAACGACTGGACGCCCTGCGGACCAGAATGATCGACTCCGCGACCGGATTGGTCGCCGTGCACGGCTATGGCGGCTGCTCCATCTCCGCGGTCGCGGCCGGCGCGGGGGTCGGCACCGGAACCGTCTACCGACACTTCGCGAGCAAGGGCGAACTGTTCGCGGAGGTGTTCCGCATCGTCTGCAGCCGTGAGGTCAACGCGGCCGTCACCGCGGGCGAGGCGGCCCGCGCCGAGGACGGACGATGCGTCGCGGCCGTCTCGGCCGCCGTCGGAACCTTCGCGCAGCGAGCACTGCGCGCGCCCACCCTGGCCTACGCCCTGCTCGTCGAACCCGTCGACCCCCAGGTCGACACCGAGCGACTGCTCTTCCGTGAGTCGCTCCGCGATGCGCTCGCCGTGGCGATCGCAGGCGCGATCGAGGCAGGCGAGATCCCCGTCCAGGACGCCACCGTGACCGCCGCCTGCATCGTGGGCGCGATCGGAGAGGCGCTCGTCCTCCCGCTCGCCAGGGGAGCCGTCGACCCGACGATCCTCCCCCTCCTCCATGCCTTCACCCTCCGATCCCTTGGGAGCCCCACATGAGCGCCACACACGAGGTCCTCAACCAGGTGCCGCCGCTGGTCGACTACGACGCCGCCGACCAACAGCCGATCCTGGAGGCGCTCCAGCGCGCCGGCGCCCACGACGCACTGGACGAACTGCACGAGGTCGGCCGGCTCGCGGGCGGCGCAACCGCCCAGCGCTGGGGCGACCTGGCCGAGGCCCACCCACCGATCCTGCACACGCACGACCGCTACGGGCACCGGATCGACGAGGTCGAGTACGACCCCGCCTACCACCAGCTGATGACCACCGCCGTCGAGATGGGGCTGCACGGTGCGCCATGGGCGGACCCGAATCCCAACGCGCACCTGATCCGCGCCGCGAAGATGGCGGTGTGGGGCCAGGTCGACGCAGGACACGGCTGCCCGATCTCGATGACCTACGCGGTCGTGCCCGCCCTGCGCCACAATCCCGAGCTCGCGGCGCAGTACGAACCGCTGCTCACCGCGCGCGCCTACGACCCGGCGCTCGCGCCGCCGCTGACCAAGACCGGCCTGATCGCCGGCATGTCCATGACCGAGAAGCAAGGCGGCTCCGACGTCCGCGCCGGCACCACCCGGGCGGTCCCGCAGTCGGACGGCAGCTACCTGCTGACCGGGCACAAGTGGTTCACCTCCGCGCCGATGTCGGACCTGTTCCTGGTCCTCGCGCAGGCCCCAGGCGGGTTGTCGTGCTTCTTGCTGCCGCGGATCCTGCCCGACGGCACCCGCAACCGGATGCACCTGCAGCGGCTGAAGGACAAGCTCGGCAACCACTCGAACGCGAGCAGCGAGGTGGAGTACGACGAGGCCGTCGCCTGGCTGGTGGGAGAGGAGGGCCGCGGCGTCCCCACCATCATCGAGATGGTCAACATGACCCGGCTCGACTGCACGATCGGCACGGCCACCGGGATGCGCGTGGGCACGGCGCAGGCCGCGCACCACGCCACCCATCGCAGCGCCTTCGGTGCCCATCTGGTCGACCAGCCGCTGATGCGCAACGTGCTCGCGGACCTGGCCGTCGAATCCGAGGCCTCGACCACGGTCGCCATGTGGCTGGCCGCCCTCACCGACCGGGCGGCCGCGGGCGACGAGCAGGCCGCCACCTTGCGGCGCATCGCCCTCGCGGTCAGCAAGTACTTCGTCTGCAAGCGCGGTCCGATCCACGCCGCGGAGGCGCTGGAATGCCTGGGCGGCAACGGATACGTGGAGGACTCGCGGATGCCACGGCTCTACCGTGAGGCGCCGCTGCTCTCGGTGTGGGAGGGATCCGGCAACGTTGCCGCGCTCGACACCCTCCGGGCCATGGCGAAACAGCCCGAGACGTTGCAGGCGTTCTTCGACGAGCTCGACGCGAGCCTAGGGGCCGACGCCCGGCTCGACGCCGCCGTCGGCCGACTGAAGGGCGCCTTCGGCGACGTCGGCACCCTCCAGCACCGAGCCCGCCGCGTCGTCGGCGACATGGCGGTGGCGTTGCAGGGCTCGCTGCTGGTCCGGTTCGGCCACCCCGCCGTCGCCGATGCATTCTGCGCCAGCCGGCTCGCGGGCGACTGGGGCAGCGTGTTCGGCACCCTGCCCGACGGTGTCGACACGGCGGCGATCATCGCCCGCGCCACACCGAAGGCCGGGTCGTGACCGACCACGCCGGGACCCGCCCGGCGGCCTGGCGGGAGGGCTGGGACGAGGGCGACGACTCGCTGTTCGCCGGGCGTGAGATGGACACGGCCGCAGAGCAGGTGGAGTACGAGACCCTCACCTACGAGGTGACCGGCCGGGTCGCACGGATCACCTTCAACCGGCCGGAGCACGGCAACGCGATCACCGCCGACACCCCACTCGAACTCGCCGCGGCCGTGGAACGCGCCGACCTCGACCCACGCGTGCACGTCATGCTGGTCTCCGGGCGGGGCAAGGGCTTCTGCGGCGGCTACGACCTCGGCGTCTTCGCCGAACGGGGTGGCGGCCCCGACGACGGGCCGGACCCCACCATCGGCACGGTGCTCGACCCGGTCGTGCAGGCCCGCAACCACAACCCCTTCGGACAGTGGGACCCGATGGCCGACTACGCCATGATGAGCCGCTTCAACCGTGGGTTCGCGAGCCTGCTGCACGCGAACAAGCCGACCGTCGCGAAGATCCACGGGTTCTGCGTGGCGGGCGGCACCGACATCGCGCTCTACTGCGACCAGATCATCGCCGCGGACGACACCAAGATCGGGTATCCGCCGACCCGGGTGTGGGGTGTCCCTGCCGCAGGCATGTGGGCGCACCGCCTCGGCGACCAGCGGGCCAAACGCCTGCTGCTGACCGGGGATTGCATCGCCGGCCGCCAAGCGGCCGAGTGGGGGCTGGCGGTGGAATCGGCGCCGCCCGACGAGCTCGACGAGCGCACCGAGGACCTCGTCGGCCGGATCGCCGCGATGCCGATCAACCAGCTGATGATGGTCAAGCTGGCGCTCAACAGCACCCTGCTCGCGCAGGGTGTCGCGAACTCGACGATGGTGAGCACCGTCTTCGACGGCGTGTCCCGACACACCAGGGAGGGGTACGCCTTCCAATTACGTTCCGCCACGGCGGGGTTCCGCGAAGCCGTGCGCGAGCGCGACGAGCCGTTCGGCGACCACAGGCGGGCGCAGTTCGAGCGCGAGTAGTGCGCTAGCTGTACTGCCCAGGCAGGTTGGTTGAGGGATTGCGACGACACGCTGTGACTGGTCGTTGAACAGCGAAGGTCTCCTGTCGTGAAGTGGAGCTGCTTAGACACCCACATCGCGGACAGGAGACCTTCGTGGTTCACGCTAACGCACCACTGACCCCAAGAGGCCGGCTGCTGCTGGCCCGACGCGTCGTCGACGACGGTTGGCCCATTGCAAGGGCGGCGGAACACTTCAACGTCTCCTGGCCCACCGCCAAACGATGGTCCAGCCGCTATGTGGAGATGGGGCCGGACGGGATG